>WTHO01000026.1:0-3497 GCA_011523115.1 Halieaceae bacterium
CTGGGTTGGAAGCAGACGTTTGCTGATGGCGCCGCCTATTTCAACGCCGCTGTTTACTTCTCCGAGTGGACGGGCATCAAGGGGCGCTCGAGCGTCGCCGTCAACGAAACCTGCACATCAGCGGACGTCGCATCGAGTGCACCGGGTTGTACCTACAACGGTGTGATCGCTGACGAGACCACCAAGCAGCTGGTTGACGCAAATAATGACCCCACCGGCCCCCTCAAGAATGCGCGCAACGTATTGCTTGATGGTGATGCCGATTTGTGGGGTTATGAGATCGAAGTCGGCGGCCGTATCAACGACAACTGGACCGTTGACTTTAACCTCGCCTACGTCGATACCGAGTACACCCGCTACCAGTACAACTTTGGTGCCGCACGCCTCGGCTTCTCTGACATGAAGGGGAATTCAGTCCCCCGTGTGCCCGAGTACACAGCCTTTGGTACCACGACGTATCGCTGGACAGTCTCCAACGACATGAATGCGTTTCTCCGACTGGATGCGAACTATTTCGGCAAGACCTTTACGGAAGAGCGCAACCTGAACTACATGCAGGCATACACGATCTTCAACCTGCGTGGCGGCATCGAGACCGATGCCTATCGCCTGGAGGTGTTTGTCACCAACCTCACCGATGAAGAAGCCTGGGCGAGCGGAGCCCGCTTCTCTGATACTGCGTTTGCTACCGACTTTGGCAACTTCTTTGTTGAGCAGGGCATCAACGTCTCGCCCAACGACAAGCGAGAACTCGGCATAAGGGCGCAGTTCAGGTTCTAGTGATCCACATCTGGCCTTTACGTGGCTAGATGACATGTGAAAAGCGTTGTGGCTTGCAGGCCGGGGAAACCCGGCCTTTTTTTGCGCTGAAGAAAAGACCAAAAGCTGAGCGCCGGCAGCGTTGGAGCCATTACCGGGGCAGCTTCGAAGCCATTGCTAGCGGCGACACCCATCTCGGGATAACGTCGCTAGAGTGGGAAGGGATTCCCTTTATGATGTGTGCCGCTTTTTATTGCTAGTGGTAGAACTTGTACTTAGACATCTTCCCCACCCCCGCATTGAAGGTGTTGCTTGGGTCCAGCTCTTTGTAAAAAGCAGCGTGGTGTGACTCGGCGCAGTACTGGTTGCCGACGTTATGCTCAGCCGGATACTTCGCGCCAATCTCGTCGAGGAGTAACATCATGCGCTCCTTGACGGCCAGCGGATCCACTCCCGCCTTCACAACGAAATCCCAATGAAACACATGGCACATGAAATGGCCGCCGCGGTACGGCGCGGCACATTGATCCAGCAGATCCTCAGGGAGAAACTCATACCACTTCGCATAATTGCGCGGCAGCGCGACATCGAAAGTCACCATGCCATTCGTCTCCTTGGCATGGATCAGGTTATAGCGCGCCGGTGATCCACCGGCGACCAGACGATGCAGAAGCGCGGCGTCGCCCTCCTCCGGCGAGCACTCGAAAAATGCCCCGGCATCGTCCTCCCGGGTCACGTCGTGCAATACCTGTCGTATCTCCGCAATCGCTTTGTCTGCGCCGACCACGATGAGATGGTGTTCATAGAGCTTGCGATACTCGCGCATACGCTTGGGTAGGTGATCGGGCCACAGCTGAGCGAGTCTTTGCAGCAGACGGTCAGCAGGCCGCTGGGGTAGCCCCGGGATTTTCTCTAGCCAACGATCTAGCACCGACTTGATGCGATAAAGCCGGGGCAAGAACCCCGTCCCCAAGTATTTGACGACCAGATAGGTGTCCTTGCAGTACTGATCAGCGCCGTCGAACCAACTGGCATGCATGTACTCGCCCATCTCGGGCAGCTCATTACACTCTGCGAGAAGGCGTCTGCGGATTTCGTTGAGCTGCTCAGGTTCATTGGTGCCAACATAGAAGACCTGCTCGGCTTTGGGCTTGTCGAAGGTATCGACCCGCACCGCAAACACAGCAAGCTTCCCCGCACTGCCACTGGCCTCGTGCAGGCGCCGAGTGTCTGAATTGAATCGCGAGGGTGTCGACGCATCAACTTCACGCACGCGCTCAATGTATTCAGGGTCCGAGGCCAGCGCGCCATCGAGGGCCACTGCTTCGGGATCGAAGCGGCCCTGATCCAAATTGGACAGAATCTCTTCGGGAGTATCGCCCAGCGCAATCCCCAGATGATTCACCAACTCGAGTTCTCCCTGCTCACTCAGTTGCGCATACAGCGCCAGCTCGGTGTAAGCGGGGCCACGCTTGACCAGGCTACCGCCGGAGTTGTTGCAGATCCCGCCCACCACGGAGGCGCCGATACAGGAGGAGCCAATCACCGAGTGGGGGTTTTTGCCAAAGGGAGCGAGCAGTTCTTCGAGTCGGTAAAGCGTCCCGCCTGCGAACACCAGCGCCTGTTGCGCGTCGCATAAGGGGATACAGGTATCCAGCTTGAGGGTGCTGATAATCACCACCTCGCGGTCGTAGTCATCCCCATCGGGGGTAGACCCGCCGGTTACCCCGGTGTTGGCTGCCTGACAAATGATGACGCAATCTGCCGCGACACAGGCTTTGAGAACCTGCCAGAAGTCCAGGAGCGTCGCCGGCTCAAAAACCGCCAGCGCCGACCCGCCACCAAACCGGATGCCGACCGTGAAACGCTTTATCTGATGTGGTTCCCGAAAAATCCGGGTGTCGGGCACCACAGTCGAAAGATCATCGATCCAGGCAGTATCCATGTGGCTCAGTTCATGATCATGTGGCAAAAAATACTCAGTGACCGCCCCGGTTCACTACCGGGGCGCACCCTTCGGCTTACTGAATACCCCAGGCTATCCCTCTGCGGAGCAGCTCGTAGTAGGCGGGCACCTCCCAACTACCGCGCTCCAGCACCGGGTACTCCTCCACGAGCGGCTGCATGTCGTAGGTCGAGCGGCAATGGCCCAGGGTTAAATACAAAACGGTGCCCTGACCATAAGGGCGCAGATAAAACACCGCGTGCTCATCATCATCGCCCTCCCAGTCACCATCTTGGAAAGCATCAACCTTACCCGACCAATTGGTATGCAAGAGCGTCTCGTTCTCGCCGTGGTATTCCGAGAGGTAAAGCTCATCTGTTGTATCGAAGGGCTCGATGCCCTCGACCAGAGGATGGTCAGGTTTGGTGACCTCCACTCGGTACGGCTCGATAGGCGGATGCGCCAGAAACTGGCTGCCCAGTACCTCCATGAAATCCTTGTGATCGCGGGGCGCACGCAACAGCGGTGGATCATGGCTCAACCACTCCAGCACGGAGTTGGTTGCGTGCAGCGCGAACCATTTGCCTCCCTCTTCGACATAGGACTTCAAGCGCGCCTGACCCGCAGCATCTGGCACCTCGTCACAGGTATAGGTCACGAGCAAGTCGGCTTCGCACATGGCCTCGACGTCGCTGTAATCATTAGCCACTTTGACCCTCACCACATCGTGCTCTGCCAACAGCTTGAGCAACTCAAGCCGCGCAAAGTCAAAGTCGTGGTACTTGCCGCCGCA
>WTHO01000026.1:3597-5794 GCA_011523115.1 Halieaceae bacterium
TGCGCCGCCATCGCCGCCATCACCGACTCTTCAATCTCGGAGGGCAAGGGATTCCGGCGCAGCGTGAGACCGCCGTTGACCTGCAGGTTCTGGCCGGTCATGTAGCACTCATCGCTGCCAAGGAATACCGCAGCCGCTGCGATATCTTCGGAGGTGTTGAGCCGACCCAGCGGGTAATTCTTGAGAAACGCCTCCAGCAGCCCCGGGGTTTCGAGGTGCGGTGCAGCCATTGGAGAGGCCGTCAGACCCGGCGAGATAGAGTTCACCCGAATGCCCTTTGCGCCATACTCATCCGCCACGCCACGCACGACGTGATCAATGCCGGCCTTGGTGCCGATATAAGCGTGGTGATTACCCACCAGAATCGTCGCCGTCGCAGAGGAGATCTGGATGATTGAAGAGGGATCAGACATCACGCCTACCAGCACCTGCATCCACTGATAGGGGCCTTTGAACTGGAGGTCCATCATCAAGTTCAATTCGTCTTCGGTGGTTTCCTCAAACTGGGCCAGCAAACCCAGGCCCGTCGCATTGACCGCGATATCGAGCTTGCCGTGGGCGTCCATAATCACACCCACCGAGGACTTGATGTCCTCCATCTTGGTGATGTCGCAGGTCACCGCCATGCCGCCAATTTCACCCGCTAACCACTCGAGCTCATCGGCGTGACGACCCCCTACCGCCACCATGGCACCCTCCTCGGCGAAGCGCCGCGCAATCACCTGACCCATATTGCCGCGGCCTGCTGCGCCCAATACGTATGCCACTTTGCCTGCCAATCGTCCCATGACCTGTCCCCGTTTATTGTTAGGTTTGGACCAACGATAGTACTAAACTCCGATGCCTTGGGGGGATTTTCTCAGCCCGGTAGTGCGGCCATCGGGGCGCTTAGTCGATGGCGGAATCAGCGGATCGCACCGGGCAGTAGACGCTGGCTCGGCGCCCCTCAACCACGTTAAGGTGGACCGATGAATGACTTGCCCGTGCTGTATTCCTTTCGCCGATGCCCTTATGCCATCCGCGCCCGGATGGCTGTGGCGGCGGCGGGCATCGAAGTCACCATCAGAGAGGTACTGCTCAAAGACAAGCCGCCGGAGCTGATCGCGGCTTCGGCCAAGGCGACAGTGCCAGTCCTTGTGCTACCCGACGGCAACGTCATCGATGAAAGCCTTGAAATCATGGGCTGGGCACTTACGCAGCGAGACCCCCTCGGCTGGCTGAGCGGCGAGGAATTGAGCTCAGACTGGATCCAAACGTGTGACGGTGAGTTCAAGTATTGGCTCGATCGTTATAAGTATGCTGACCGGCATCCGGAGCATACGGCCGAGCACTACAGACGAGAAGCCGAGATCTTTTTGAGAAAAATCGAGGACAGGCTCACGGGGTTCTCCTGGCTGGGTGGCGAGGCGCCCAGCGTCACCGATGTGGCTTTGTTCCCGTTCGTTCGCCAATTCGCAGGCGTCGAGCCCGCTTGGTGGCAGGGAGCTCCCTACCCGGGTACTCGTATTTGGCTCGCGCAATGGCTGGAGGGCCCGCTGTTCTCGGCGGTCATGACCAAATATCCACGCTGGGAACCGGGGCAACCCGGCGCGCGGTTTCCCACGGAGCCTTGTAGCGCCGAGACAGTTCATGGCGTCACCGCGCAATAAGCAGTCACTCAACAGGAGACTCATCGACATGATATCGGCCCACCGCACGCCCTTCGTTCCGCTGCTTTTTCTTTGGCTGGTAGGCCTGGCGGGCTGCGCTCCCGAACCACCGACATCGGTGGATCTGGCCATTACCGACGTGACACTGATCGATGCGGTGAACCCTGTGCGGCGCAATCAAACCGTACTGATCGATCAAGGCAGACTCGTCGACATTATTGATAGCGGAGCGGATCGCAGGTTTGTGGCGAAAGAACAAGTGGATGGTAGCGATCGATACCTCATTCCCGGGCTGTGGGATTTTCATGTTCACTTCACCTTTGATCGCCGCTTTACCGACGCCATGGCAGGGCTCTTTCTGTATCACGGTGTCACTAACGTGCGGGATACGGGCGGCCTGCTGGAGGATCTTCTCCCTGTGGTCGATACCCTTCGTGACGCCGGCGCAAAGGCGCCAAATATTTGGTATGCCGGCCCACTGCTTGATGGTGCCGACGTCGTCTACGATGGGGCGCACTTTCCCGGCCTTGGCATTGCTAACCCCACAC
>WTHO01000070.1:0-3829 GCA_011523115.1 Halieaceae bacterium
GCTACTGCTTGGTTTGGTTGCTGTTAACGCGCATGCCGATCAGGCGGCGATTCTGGATAAGGACTTCCGGATCATGATGGCTTGGTTTCCGGGCGTTTATGACAATCAGGAGCAGGTGTACTTTGAGGCGGAGCAGGGCATTGATGATGCCCTGCGCCATGAACGGCTTCACCATGTGTTTGCGCCGGTAGACTTACCGGCTTTCGGTGATCACGTGTTCTACGTACAACAGCACCTTAATGACGACCCTAGCGAGATTTATCGCCAAAGGATTTATTCGTTTCGCGCCGACTACGATAGGAATGCCGTCAGGCTCACTATTCATATCCCCAATGAACCCGAGCGCCTGATCGATGCGCATCTGGAGTCAGACAAGCTCGCTGAATTGAAACCGGCTGACACCATCGTATTGCCCGGTTGCGATGTGTTCTGGCAACGCAGGGCTAATCAGTTTGTGGGCTTCATGGAGCCCGATGCATGCTCGTATGTCTCTCGGAAGACCGGCGAACGGATGATCTTTAACGATGACCTGCTGCTGACGGATAAAGCCCTCTGGATTACTGATCGGGCACACGATGAGGCAGGGAAACTGCTGATGGGTCATCCCACCGGCGTGCCGCACAAAAACCTGAAGGCCAGACGTTTCGAATGCTGGATGACTGGCATGCAGAGAGATGGGGACTGGACCTTCAAGCGTGGGCTTGAGATCTATGATCAGGGCGGTATGGTCTGGCTGGCCACCGACGAGCCAGAGCCCCAGCAAGTGGGCATCAAAATGCGCAACGTCATCTGGCCCTCCGGCTCCAACCGGCCCTCGCTGGTGCTCTATGCGTATCGTACGGGAGAGGATCGGGCTGTTTCCTATGCCTGGGCTGACCCGTCAGCAGAGCGCATCGGTATCAACCTGCGGTGGATGCAGGCGAGTTGCACACTGACCCCAAAATGACCCTACTGAGCGGCGATTCCCGCCACATGCCCCGTCACATCGCCACGCGCGCCCTGCTGATCTTTTTAATGGGGTGTAACACAGCAGTGATGGCAGACGAATTACCCGACCCCGTCGCAGCCACATGGCAGGGAGAGACCGTCTGCGAGACGCTGAGTGAAACTGCCGAAATGCGGGTGTTTCGCTGCATTTTCCCACCCGGTGTGGGTCACGAGCGCCACTTTCACGCCAGACACTTTGGCTACGCCCTCTCGGGCGGCAGGATGCGCATTACAGATGCCGCCGGTACCCGGGAGGTGAATCTGCAGACAGGGACGTATTTTTCCAGTGACGGCATTCCATGGCACGAGGTGCTCAACATTGGCAACACCGTTGTGTCGTATCTGATGATTGAACCTCGATAAGCGATGCGATCGGTGATCGCCCAAGCCCCGCAGGCGGCACTGAGAGCGCTCGACCGTCCTGCCGCGGCGCCTCTTTTCCGAAGGCCCTCTTTGAGGTCGTTCAAGGCCTCCTTAGAACGGGGAAAAAACTTTTCCCCTTAGGCATCCAAATGCCTTGATTGTGCATAAAAAGCCCAATAATCAGCACAAATTGGGCGGAATGTCGCATGAAAGCACTGGTGAAGAAGCACGCAGAAGAGGGCCTGTGGCTGGAAGACGTTCCTATCCCCGTCGTCAGTGGCAATGATGTGCTGATTAAAGTGCACAAAACCGCGATCTGCGGCACGGATGTGCATATCTACAATTGGGATGATTGGGCCCAGAAAACCATTCAGGTGCCGATGACGGCGGGCCATGAGTACGCTGGCGAGATCGTCGAGCTAGGCGCCAACGTCACCGGGTTGCAAGTCGGTGATATCGTGTCGGGTGAGGGCCACATTGTGTGTGGGCGCTGCCGTAACTGCCTCGCAGGCCGCTTGCACCTGTGCCCTAACACTCAGGGTGTAGGCGTCAACCGCGACGGCGCCTTTGCCGAGTATGTGGTGATTCCCGCGACCAACGTATTCCGACCCAGCGTTTATTTGCCCACTGATTTGCTCAGTATTTTTGACCCGTACGGCAATGCTGTGCACACGGCGCTGTCCTTTAATATGGTCGGCGAGGACGTCATCATTACCGGCGCAGGACCGATTGGCATCATGGCCGCCATGGTGGCGGGGCATTGTGGTGCCCGCAATGTGATCCTCACAGACGTGAATGAGTACCGGCTTGACCTGGCCAAGCGGATTGTGCCGAAGGTCCAGCCGATCAACGTGGCCAAGCAGGAAATCACCCGCAACTTCATGGAAAGCCTCGGCATTCTCGAAGGCTTCGATGTGTGCCTGGAGATGTCGGGGTCGCCCGCCGCTTTCAGGGATGTCCTCAGTAAAATGATCAACGGCGGCAACATCGCCATGCTGGGCATCATGCCGGACGGCACCGGCATTCCCTGGACAGACGTGGTATTCAAGGGCTTGAACATCAAAGGCATATACGGCCGTGAGATGTATGAGACCTGGTACAAGATGGTGATGATGATCCAAAGCGGATTGCCCATCGAGCGGGTCATCACCCACCGATTCCACTACACCGAGTTTCAGCAGGGCTTCGACATTATGCGCTCCGGTCAATCGGGCAAAGTGATTCTGGATTGGAAGGATTGATATGAGCTATCAGGCTGCAAAAGAAAGCTACGCCGCAGAGATCGCCGACATTAAGGCGGCCGGTTTGTGGAAGACCGAACGGGTCATTACCTCCGATCAAAAAAACGATATCACCCTCGCGGGTGGTGCGAATGTGGTCAACATGTGCGCAAACAATTACCTCGGTCTTGCGAACAACGCCGAGGTGATGCAGGCCGCCCGCGACAGTCTGAGCGAGTGGGGCTTCGGCGCGGCGTCGGTTCGTTTCATCTGCGGCACTCAGGGTATACACAAAACCCTCGAACGCCGCGTCAGCCACTTTTTGGGTATGGAAGACACCATACTGTACGCCGCCTGTTTCGACGCCAATACGGGACTGTTTGAAACCATCCTCGGGCCTGAGGACGCGGTCATCTCTGACGAGCTCAATCACGCATCGATTATTGATGGCGTCCGCCTGTGCAAGGCCTCCCGCTATCGTTATCGAAATAACGATATGGCTGACCTCGAGGCCAAGCTCAAGGAGGCGCGCGACGCAGGTGCCCGGCGTATCCTGATTACTACCGACGGGGTCTTTTCCATGGACGGCACCATCGCGCAGTTGGATGCGATCTGCGATCTGGCCGATGCCTATGGCGCCATGGTGCACCACGATGACTGCCACGCCACGGGCTTTATGGGCGATCAGGGCCGGGGCGTTCACGAGTACCGGGGTGTGATGGACCGTGTCGACATCATTACGGGCACTTTCGGCAAGGCGCTGGGTGGTGGCTCTGGCGGATTCACCTCAGGCCGGCAGGAAATTATCGACATTCTCCGCCAGCGCTCCCGGCCTTACCTTTTCTCCAACACGCTGGCGCCCGCCATCTGTGCGGCCTCGCTGAAGGTGCTCGACATGCTCGAGGCCTCCACCGCGCTGCGTGACAGACTTCACGACAATACCCGCTACTTTCGTGAACAAATGCAGGCGAATGGATTCGCTGTGCCAGAGGGCGACCACCCCATTGTGCCCGTGATGCTGGGAGATGCGGTGGTAGCGCAGAAGATGTCAGAGCGCCTGCTTGAACTCGGTATTTACGCTATCGGTTTCTTCTACCCGGTGGTGCCACAGGGCAAGGCGCGGATCCGGGTGCAGATCTCTGCGGGACACACCCGGGACGACCTCGATAAAGCCGTTTCAGCCTTTACCACGGCTCATGGAGAGTTGGCCGGCTGAGAAAAGGCCCCGCGAGCGCGGTGGTTCAATTCAGAACGGCGTA
>WTHO01000070.1:3929-5772 GCA_011523115.1 Halieaceae bacterium
TTGGCCGGCTGAGAAAAGGCCCCGCGAGCGCGGTGGTTCAATTCAGAACGGCGTAACCGCGGCCTCGCATGCAATTCTTCACGATCTGATCGGTCTGCGCGCTGGCATTGGCGCTGGCCTCACGGCGATTGCGGCTGTTGCGACTAGCCGCCGCAATGACACCGACTCCCGCACCCTTTTTGGCCGCTTTCGACCCGGAACCACCGCTGACTGCGCCAGCAGCTGCACCGACTGCGGCGCCTCTCACAGCGGTGCCCGCTACAGCTTCACGCTGCGGCGCATCCGGCTGGTTCTGCACAGCGAGGCCCTCACATTGTTGCAGATCCATCTGGTACTGCGTGTAGTCCTGTACCTGCGACATATCGATCACCACGTTAGAGGCCAGCGCAGTGTGAGCGCCCAGCAGCGTGATGAAAGCCAATAGCGAAACCTTTCTTGTCGTCACGATCATTCTCTTTCAGTACGTTCTAATCAACGAATCCGCAATGTAGTCCTTCGTCACGGTGGTACGTAAGCACAGGACCATCAAAAAGTGACAAATTGCAGAGGTATGACCCGCGCGGCGGCCAGCTTGGGCTGTCAGATCGCGGAAAACCTGTAGGCATGCGAGCGGTGAAAAGATCTTGCCCATCTCGATGCGGCAAATCATCATGCACCCAAGCTTTAAGGTGCTTCGAAAATGGATCCTTCCCCTAACACGCCGGAAGACGAGCCCCCAAAGTGGCGCGGCCGCGTTGAAGTCTTGTTACTGGTTGCCGGCGGTCTGGTGTTGCTGATCCCGACACTGGCGATTTTTCTCGCTGGTGGAGAATGATGCGCAGGTGAATTTATCGCCGGCAGTGTTCATTGCTCGCCCTAGCACTTCATTTTTGAGTAGCAGGTCCGGCGCATGAGCAAGCGATATGCACCTGCCACAGAGCGCAACCGTGACCCGATTTTGGACGTGTTACAAACCTATCTGCCCGAGCAAGGCACCGTGTTGGAGGTGTCCTCAGGCACGGGTCAGCATGCCGCTTTCTTTGCGCCTCGGCTCGCTCCCCGCTACTGGTTACCCACTGATTTGGATGAGATCAGCCTGTCGTCCATCGAGGCTTGGCGAGAGACGTCGCAGGCGCCGAATCTTCTGGCACCGCAATGCTTGGATGTGCTCGATACCCGATGGCTGGTGGAGGACACCGAACTGCCCGAGCCCCTCAGTGCGATGGTAAACATCAATATGGTCCACATTGCCCCATGGCCCTGTTGTGAGGGGCTGTTTGATGGTGCGCAGAGGATTCTGCCTCCACAGGCCGTTGTGCTGATGTACGGGCCGTTTAAGCAAGGCGGTGAGCACACCTCTCCCTCAAATGCGGCGTTTGACCAACAACTCAAGGCTCAGGATGCGCGCTGGGGGGTGCGGGATCTGGAGGCCGTCATCGATGTGGCAAAGGCGCGCGGTTTCACTTCACGTGCGGTGATTCCCATGCCCGCCAATAACCTGATGGTGAGCTTTACCCGTGCCTAGCCGATGGGTCATTCTCGCTTGGGTAAACTTTGCCCTCGCGGTGGCGGCCGTGCTGAAATTTATTCCGATCCTCGTGTCTCTGCGGCATGGCTTTGTGCTGACCCCGGAGCAGCTCGCTGCGGGGCTCGGCGATGAGCGCGTTTGGAGTTTGGATCTGATTTCAGACACGCCTTATTTGTTGATGGTATGGGGGTTGGTCGCTCTGTGGGTACGCCGACAGACCGGAAGCCCCCGGCTGATACCCTGGCGCGCGCCACCACAAAGCAGCTAAAAAGGAGGAGAGCGTCGATGATTATTGTTGTAGCAGCACTCGAATTTGGTAGCGAGGCGCATCGGGAT
>WTHO01000204.1 GCA_011523115.1 Halieaceae bacterium
TCTGTCGACCTGCAATCGGACCGAGTTATACGGCGTTTTGCCAACCGACGCCAACTACTACCAGTGTGTCCAACATGGATTGGGGCGCATCTCTCAACAACCACTCCAACTTGTTATTATAGCATCGACCGTCAAGCAAGCTCCTGTAATGATATTGGGCCTAACGTGGCACTTTTTTTTCGCGAAAATCAGCTTTTGAAACTCGTTGCAGTCGGTAGCCTAGCGCTGACAGGCTGCGCGACGCCGCTGCCGGACACACCGGACTCGCCCCAGACAGCGAGTAGCGACCAGTCCGCGGCATCGGCACAGATAATTGTCGAATCGAAGCCCGATGAGACGCCCATCCCCTCTCAAAGCTTGATGCCACTGCTGCAAGCGGAATTCGCGTTGCGAGCGCGGGACTATGACCAGGGACTAACCTTGCTCGCTGAGCAGGCGCAGGCATTGGATGACCCTGCCCTCGCCAGGCGGGCACTGCGATTGGCTGAGTTTGTCTCAGATGGAGAACGCGCCGCAGTCCTTGCCGTTCGGCTTGTGGAACTCGCACCCGAGGACACTGCGGCGGTCGCCGCCGCCGTAGCGTGGTTAACCCGCACGGGACAGCCATTAGAGGCAATGGCCTTCGCAGAGATGGCCTACGGAATGAGGCAGCCCGTCAATGTCGCCGCGACTCTGGGTGCCTATGAGCAAATGGATAGCGAGTCTCAGGCCCTGCTTGGGGAAAAAATCCGCGACATGGCAGCACAATGGCCTGAAGACGACGAGATTGCGATCGCTGCCAGTTTGCTTGCCCGGCTTGAGAAAGACCTGCCAGCCGCCGCGGAGAGTCTGGCGCCTGTCATAAGCCGCACACCCGACAACCTGCGTGCCATCCTGCTCTGGACCCAAATTATGCTGGACCAGAAAGCGTCGGATCCGCTCAAACTGTTGAGGGACAGCGTTGACGCCTATCCCGCGAATCAGGAACTGCGGCTCCAATACGCCCGATTATTGGGCTCCGAGCGGGACTATGCCGGCGCTCAGGCGCAGTTCGATATTTTACTGAGCAACGATCCCAATAACCCGGAACTGCTTGGCACAGCTGCCCTTCTCGACTTCGAGCTGGAGTTTTTTGAGGCGGCGCTGGAAAAATTCCAGCAACTGGTGGTGGTGGGTGAGCGGCTCGATGAGGCTTATTACTATATTGGCCGCATCGAAATGTCCCGAGACCGCTACGCCGAGGCTATCGAAGCATTTGGCTCAGTGGGCCCTTCACGAGAGTTTAGAGACGCCAAAGCCAAGGCGGCTGAATTGCTGGCTGACACCGCATTCGCGAGTGACATCAGAGCTTTTTTTGATGAGCAGCGGAGAGATTATCCGGGCAATGCAGAACAGCTGTTCCTGCTCGAGGCAGAGGCACTCAGTGATTGGGAGGGAGAGGCACTTAAAGCCTACGACCGCGGTTTGATCGCCTTCCCTCAGTCATTCGCGCTCCTGTATGGTCGAGCCATGGCACACGAGGCCGGTGGCGCCTTGACGGCGATGGAGGACGATCTGCGCAGCATCCTCGCTCAGGATCCCAACCATGCCGCAACCCTCAACGCCCTAGGTTACACCTTGACCAATCACACACAGCGCTATGAAGAGGCCGCCGACTTGATCGAGAGAGCGATGGCGCTGTCTCCGGGCGATCCGGCGATCCTCGATAGCCTGGGCTGGGTTTATTACAAACTTGGTCAGTATGCGCAGTCGGAGGCGCTCCTGAGGCAAGCGCATCAAGCTTTTCCTGATCCCGAGGTCGCAGCTCACCTCGGCGAGGTACTTTGGATCCAGGGAAAACAGATTGAGGCGCGAGATATCTGGCGTGATGGGCTCAACCGGGTGCCTGACCACACTATTATCCTCGAGGCTGTCGAACGATTGGGCGCCGACCTGCGGTGATGGCAATGCAATTGCCGTTGGCACCGCAGAGCCACCTGCTGTCACGGCCTGGCTTGGCATTGGTCATCATGCTCGCGTCTGCCTGCACAACCGTTGATAGAGAAAGGGCGCCCGAGGCGCCAATTGTGCCGGTAGATTTGGAGGCTTGGGAAGCGAGGGGAAAGGCGGCCGTCACTATGGGCTCCGAGACAGAGACCGTGCGCTTCGTTTGGCAGCGCACCAACGACGAGACCGAAACCATTACGCTCTCCGGGCCTCTCTCGATGAACCGGCAGATCATAGAAAGACGGGGAACAGCCCTCTATCAAGCCGATGGAAGTGCGCTGCGGCCCTTAGTCACCACCAGTGAAAGCTCAGCACTGTCCGCTGCCCTAAACAGACTGCCACCCGAGTCACTGGGCACCTGGCTGCTCGGCTATGGACCGACTGGTGGTGACTGGACCGTTGAGGTCGACGAGTGGCAATTCACGCCTCCCTGGCGGACACCCGCAAGGGTTACAATTCAGGGTTCAGGCATAGACATCAGGGTGATGATTTCTCAATGGGGATTCAATCCACTCCCTTAAGCGCGCTCGAGGCCTGCTCACCAGCCAAACTCAACCTTTTCCTCCATGTGACTGGCCGGCGCGCGGACGGCTATCACAACCTGCAAACGGTTTTTCAGCTGCTGAACTGGGGAGATGAAATGCGCTTTGAGCGCCGCGAGGCGCCGGGGGTGACACTCTCGGGTGACACGGACGATATTGCACCAGCTGACAATCTCATTTTGAGAGCCGCAAATGCTCTGGACGCGCCAGATCTTGGCGCCCACATTCATATTCGCAAACAGATCCCTCGCGGCGGCGGCTTGGGCGGCGGCAGCTCCAATGCGGCGACGACCCTCCTTGCGCTCAACCGGCTCTGGCAACTCGATCTTGATCGAGATGCGTTAATGACTATCGCCCTGACACTGGGCGCTGATGTGCCGGTTTTTACGATGGGCCACAGTGCCTGGGCAGAGGGCATCGGCGAGGAGTTAACCCCGATTACCTTACCGCCCAGTTGGTACGTCATCGTCCTCCCCGCCTGCACAGTGAGTACTGCCGAAATCTTCGCTGATCCTCAATTGACACGCCACACGGCGCCCATTACAGTGCAGGCCTTTTTTTCAGGGGCCGGCCACAACGATCTGCAGCCTGTCGTGCTATCGCGTTATCCAGAGGTGTTGCGCGCATGGGAGTGGCTTCGAGAAGAGTGCCCAGAAGCGAGGCTGACCGGCAGCGGGGCTTGCCTCTTTGCCCCTCTGGCGACAAAGGAGGCGGCAGAACAGGTTGCGGTCAGTGCTCCTGATGGATTTGTAGTCAGTGTTGTACAGGGCGTGAATGCACTCCCCGCGATGCGGGAAGTCACGGAAACAGTTTGATTGGGGCGTCGCCAAGTGGCAAGGCAGCGGGTTTTGATCCCGCCATTCGGAGGTTCGAATCCTCCCGCCCCAGCCACTTTTCATTGTTCGAGGTAGACGAATGTCATCCAAAATGATGGTGTTTACGGGGAATGCCAACCCTGCGCTCGCGCGCAAGGTAGCGGACCGGCTTTATCTCGGTATGGGCAATGCAGCGGTAGCGAAGTTCTCGGATGGCGAGATTACGGTCGAGCTCAACGAAAATGTCCGAGGCAAAGACGTATTCGTCATCCAGAGCACGTGTCATCCCACTAATGACAACATCATAGAATTACTGCTCATGATTGACGCCCTTCGCAGGGCCTCTGCAGGCCGAATCACGGCAGTCGTGCCTTATTTTGGATATGCCCGACAAGACCGCCGAGTACGCTCGGCACGAGTGCCTATCTCCGCCAAGGTGGTTGCCGACACCATGGTCGGTGTCGGGGTGGATCGGGTACTGACCGTCGATCTCCACGCGGAGCAGATACAAGGGTTTTTCACAGTGCCCGTCGACAACGTCTACGCGTCATCCATCCTGAATGCGGACATTGTTCGCTGCGAGTATGAAAACCTGATCGTTGTCTCTCCCGATATTGGTGGGGTTGTCAGAGCCCGAGCCATCGCAAAGCAATTGGACGACGCTGACCTGGCGATCATCGATAAACGTCGCCCTCGTGCAAACGAGGCCGAGGTCATGAATTTGATTGGTGATGTGGAAGGTCGAACCGCAATATTGGTAGACGACATGGTCGATACTGCTGGCACACTCTGCACAGCAGCCAATGCGCTGAAAGAGCGTGGCGCCCTCAAGGTCGTGTCTTACTGTACACACGCGGTGCTGTCCGGTAAGGCTTTGGAGAACATCAAAAACTCGCAGATCGATGAATTGGTGGTTACCGATACCATTCCGCTGTCAGCTGAGGCGTTGGCGCTTGGCAAAATTCGCCAGCTGACCATTGCTGACCTGCTGGCCGAATCGATCAGGCGGGTCAGTAACGAAGAATCCATTAGCGCGCTGTTTGATCTCACTTAAATAGCGTTTTACCCACCCACCACCGAGTCGGTCGCAGGCGAAGTGGTGCTAACAAAGGAGCCAGACCATGTCTGAATCTTTTACTGTAGTTGCGGAGGCGCGAGCCGACGAAGGGAAAGGTGCGAGCCGCCGCCTGCGTCGTCTCGAGGGCAAAATGCCCGCCGTCATATACGGGGGCGATCAGCCCGCTCAGAGTTTGACGCTGATTCGCAAAGACTTTGAGCACATGCTGGAAAACGAAGCCTGCTTCAGCTCAATCCTTGAGGTTAATGTCGGCGGCGAGTCGCAGAACGCCATCATCAAGGACATCCAGCGCCACCCCGCGAAGGGATTCCCCATGCACGCCGACTTCCTGCGAGTGCGCATGGATCAGGCAATCAAGGTCAACGTGCCACTGCACTTCGTTAACGAAGAGCAATGCGCCGGCGTCAAACTGGGCGGCGGAATGATTCAAAAGCAGGCGACGGATATTGAAGTGCAGTGTCTGCCCAAAGATCTCCCGGAATATCTTGAGGTTGACATGCTTGCGGTCGAGTTGGGACAGATCGTGCATCTTTCCGACATCGCTCTACCCGACGGCGTCACATCCACAGCGTTGGAGCTGGGAGAGGACCACGACCTCGCCATCGCTTCTGTGATTGCGCCGCGTGGCACCAAAGAAGCCGACGACGACGTTGCAGAAACTGAAGGCGACGAGGTTGGCGGCGACGGCGATGCTGACGCACCGGCAGCAGACGATGCCGGAGACGGCGGCGAGGACTGATTAGACCTTGTCTGCCATCCGACTCATCGTCGGGCTCGGCAACCCCGGCACACAATACGAAGGCACTCGGCATAACGCCGGTGCCTTTTTTGTGCGTCTGTTGGCCAAGCGACATGGATTGAGCCTAAACCCAGATCGCAATGCGCTGGGTGAGTCGGCGCGGGGCGTCATTGCCGGACACGACCTACGCTTACTCGTTCCGGAAACGTACATGAATGAGAGTGGACGCTCCGTTGCAGCCATGTCGCGCTATTACCGGATCGAGCCTGACGCAATTCTGATCGCGCATGACGAGTTGGACATTCCTGCGGGGGAGTCACGCTTCAAACATGACGGTGGTCACGGGGGCCATAACGGACTCAGGGACATCATTCCGGCACTGGGAGGCCATCGCGACTTCTGGCGTCTGCGCATTGGCATCGGCCATCCCGGCTCAGCCAAAAAAGTGTCGGCCTGGGTATTGAGCAAGGCGTCGACCGCAGACCAGGTATCCATTGAGGCCAGCATTGAGGCAGCCATCAGTGCGCTACCGCTGTTGCTAGACGGTGAAGATGTGAAGGCGATGACGGCGCTGCACAGCGAGAGCTATGCCGCCACGCCATCTCAAGAGGATTAAT
>WTHO01000175.1 GCA_011523115.1 Halieaceae bacterium
AGCTTGTAGAGGGCTTCTTTGCCTGCGGCGTCGCAGCCTCTGTCTATGGTGTCGAAGATCCCTGCGGTTCCTGGATGCCTGAGCCTGTGTTCTCCAACGTGGGCAAGTTATTACTGGCGACGCAGATCTATGATATGCATCGCATTGCTCACGAAGTTTCCGGTGGCTTGATTGTGGCCTTGCCCGGCCCTGACGAAGACCATAACCCCGCAACGTCGGGCGATTTGGCCTCGGTGCTTACGGGCAGGCCTGATATTCCCTACGACCAGCGCAAAGAGGTTGCTCGGTTTTTAGGCGACATCACCGCGTCGTCTACCGGTGGCTGGTACTCAGTGATCAGTTTGCATGGTGGGGGTTCTCCCCAGGCGATGAAACGCGAAATCTATCGGCGGTATCCAATCGAGGAACGGCGCTCCTTGGTCGAACGGCTGTTGGATCGAGGTGTCGCGGAGTCTGGCTCATCGGGCGCCCCCAACCGGCAGAAGCAACCCGGGCAGTGCTGTGCGACGGGATGTCAGCCGCCGGACGCCATTGACGAGAACACCGAGGAGTGAGCCGCCGCCATTGATCGGCGGGCAGTACTCCTCAGCGCGGTGTCTATCAGAAGGGCACTGCCAAATCGGCCGGCGGTAGAATTGTGGTGCGCTTCATCAAACGAGCATGCGCTGAATCGAAGGGATCCCTCCGATGCATCGTGCAGGCGTTGTCCCACATCAGCGCGTCACCTGGTTGCCACGCGTGTGAGTAAACAAATTCCGGTTTGGTGGTCCAGTCAAAGAGAAATGCCAGCATGTCGGCGCTCTCCTCATGATCCCAACCCACGATTTCGGTTGTCATACCCGGGCATAGGTAGAGTGCCTTTTTGCCTGTAACCGGGTGCGTGCGCACAATCGGATGGTGAATGTCCGGTGATCGCGCCTTCTGCTTGTTATTGGTAGGAACGCTGTAGGCTTGATTAAAAGCTTCGTAGGATTGATTGGCCAAACATCCGTCCAATTTTTCGCGAGTCGCCTCGGGCAGGGCGTCCCAAGCCGCACACATGTCCGCAAATTCGGTGTTACCACCTTCGGGCGGTAGCGTGTCCGCCATCAATAGCGAGCCCACGGCGGGCTTGGGTAGATAGATTTGATCGTAGTGCCAGCCCACTTCAGTATCAGACAAAATCCCGATGCGTCGCCCCTCGCGCTCAATATTGGAGACATACAGAATCTCAGGGTGCTCGGGTGAGAGGTACTCCTCGCGCACGTGGATCTCGAGATCACCGAACGCGCGGCTGAACCCCACTAAAGCCGTCTCGTCGAAGGACTGGTTGCGGAACAGGAGCAGTTTGTGTTCCGCCCAAAGCGTTCTGATCTCAGCAATATCGTCGCCTTCAGGCGTGCCAGACAACTGGAAGTCGAGCACTTCGGCACCGAAAGTGGGACTGAGTGGTCGAGTCGCAACCATAACGAGATCTCCTGCTAGGAACGTCAATTGTACGGACATTTAATGCATAAACCAATACACCACTGTTTTTTGGACCGACGTTGCTAAAATCATGACAGTCGATCGTGATTAAAGGAGTCAGAAATGGAACAGCCCGTGGCTGAGCCCATCATCTACATCGACGGCAATTTTGAGCCGCTGTCGGTTGCACGGATTTCGCCTTTAGACCAAGGGTTTTTGCTTGGCGATGGCATTTTTGATGTGGTCTCCGCATGGGACTCAAAAATCTTTATGTTGGATGCTCATTTGGATCGGTTCTTTGATTCGATGCGAGCCGCACGATTGGAGACCCGACTATCTAGAGAGCAGTGGGTAGATGCCATTGTTGAGACGACTCGCAGAAATAAGCTCTCCGACGCGAGCATTCGATTTATTCTGACAAGAGGGGTGCCCGACGGTGTGGTTGCAGATCCACGACACATTCAGCCAACGGAGATGATTTGGGCGGCGCCCTATATCTTTTTGGCCGATGAGGAAAAGCGTTCAACTGGGATCCGGATCATGATCAGCTCGATGAGGGGGTTTGCGCCCGATACCCTTGATCCAAGGTTCAAGTGTTTGGACCGCCTCAGTTCCCAGTTGATCAGGCTGGAGGCACTTGAAGCAGGATATGACGATGCCGTGTGGCTGGACGGCCACGGTTACGTCGCCGAGGCGGCGGCCAGCAATATATTTGTTGTCAAAAATGACGAAATCTTCACGCCGCAGACTGGTATTTTGAGAGGGATTACTCGAGCCACCGTCCTCGAGCTTGCCGAGCGCGGCGGTATACCCCATCGCGAGTCTCAGCTGACGGCATTTGACTTATATTCAGCGGATGAAGTCTTTACCTGCAGCACTGCGGGGGGGCCCTTGCCAGTGAGGGAGGTTTCAGGCCGTGCCATTGCCGCCACGGGGCCCATTACCGAGAGAATATCTGAGCTTTATTGGCAGATGCGCGCTGAGGGCGAATACAGCACCCCAATCTAGTCTCCCGCAGAGCGCCCACCCGCGCGGGCATCGGCGGGATGGCAGGATCGTCCCCATTCAATGGTAAGTCGCCTCAACTTTTTTTAGCGCGGCTGACAATGCGCTCATGGCCAGATCTATTTCGCTTTCAAGAATGGTGAAGGGGGGACCGCACTTGATGGAATTTGGCACAAACCCGCCGAGGAATACGCCATGCTCCATGCAAGTCGCGGCCACGATGTTATTCGGGTGCTGGGACAGATCGCCCTGAAAACCGGTATATCGGTCCATTGGTACGACGGGTTCTCGATTCCCATCTACCACGTCAACGACATAGTAAAGGCCGGCACCTGAGATCCGGCCGATCGACGGATGTATGTCTGCAAGCCGTTGCAAATGGTCTCGCAGATACCGTCCTTTCTGTCGCACGGTGTCGAGTATGTCGGCCCCCAACATATACTCGATTGTTCCCACGATACTGGCACAAACGAGTGGGTGTGCGTCCCAGGTGCTGCCGCTCCACCACCGTCCATCCTCAAAAATCTCCGCGATAGGGTGACTCACCACGAAACCCCCTGAAGGTAGCGAAGATCCGTTGATGCCCTTACCAACGACCATGATGTCCGGTGAGATATCGGGTGACAGCTGATAGCCGAACCACTCTCCGAGTCGACCCATTCCGCACAAGACTTCGTCATCTATCCACAGAATGTTGTGCTTGCGGAGCAACGCGACTAACCCCGGGTAGTAATCCGGATGAGGCATTAAGCCTGCTGCGCCGAACATGGGCTCGCTGATAACCGCAGCAATGTTCTCGGGGCCGCAGGCGAGCATGAGTTGTTCAGTAGCCACCAGAGACGGCAACCTCCCTTGCGCTTGGAAATCCTGTGGCTCAGGTGGTGGAATAGGGATGTAGCCCTGCGCCGGTATATTGGGGACGTCCCGCGTCTGTTCAAACCGCCCCGAATCTGATGGAGAGAAGTTGCCTCTGTAGCCGCGTAACAACGTCGGGCCACTTGTCAGGCCATGATAGGAATGGGCCTGAGTCATAATGAGCGGACGCCCTGTGTATAGCCGCGCGACTTGTATGGCATTTTCGCATGCCTCTGATCCGGAGGCTAAGAATCGAACCCGGCTCGCCCAACCTGAATCACCGCCAAGTACGTCTTCGACCAACAGCTTGGCCGCCCGCGCGCGCAGATCAGTACCCAAACCAAAAAAAACGTGGCCGTAGCGTTCCATCGCCCGCTTGATCGCGTCGTGTGGCGCAGGGTGTCGATGCCCTAGAGAGTCCGAAATCAACTGACTCTGAAAGTCCAGTAACTTCGAACCATCAGCGAGATGAATATAGTTGCCGTCTACGCGCTGCACGGCAGCGTAATTGAGCTCGCGGCCTGATGCCGTGTTATGCAGATAGTAACGCCTATCCCAGTCCTCAATAGTTCTCCAGTCAATATCGGTCATGTCGTCGCCTCACGCACTTTGTTAGATGAAACTTATCAGAACCGGATCCTTTGGTATCGCACCCAGTAGGACCCGGGGTGACCTGACGGTTGAGACATGAGCTCCGCTCAGGTAGCGTGAGAAGGGACGATAGGTTGATGCGAAGGAGTGGCACCGTGACACAACACTGGCAGCGAGATGAACCTACTTTCTACAATTTTCTAGCACTTGAACGAAATGCGTTGGACGCGCCCGATATTCTGGCGGGTTTGTCCGGCGCGCTGATGAGTACTGACCCGAAGTCGGACGCTTTCACATACGTCCTGAACCTACCGGCGGGTTTCAAGGGACGCACTGATGCGAATCTGGCTTCGCTGGAATTTTTTGTCCTCAGCGGTGATCTTGCCCTAAACGGAGAGCAGGCGGGCGCTGGCTGCTACCTGCACCTTCCTCAGCTTGGCGGTGGTGGCGAAATTTCCTCCAGGGCCGGCGCCACGGCAATCGCATTCTGGAATCCCAACCTACCCAGCTATGCCTACCCAGTTACTCGAAATCGCGTCATCAAAACCTGGGAAAAACCCTGGACGCCGAGCATTCCCGGTACCTGTGGTGGTGTGATGCACAAATCGCTTCGGCTGCCTGATCCAGTTCCTCATCCTAACGATGAGGGTTTTGACGGCGGGCCCGGGGGATACATTCGATTTCAGTATATCGAGCCGAATATGATCGCCCGCGACGAGCACGTTCACCACGAGTGCTGGGAGGAGATCATCGTGTTACAGGGGGATGTTTTTCTAATCAACGAAGGTCAAATGGGTATCGGCTCTGTGGTCGGTCACCCTCAGGAGTGGTACCACGCACCCTTTGTGTCCCGGTCCGGGGCACTCATTATGGTGCACACTGACGGACCGATGGGGTTCCCATGGCCTCCTCGCGAATATCCCGAAGCGGATAAACTCTGCGCATGTTATTTGGAGACCGCGACGTTTGAGACGCCGACCGAGCACATCCCGTGGGATGAACATCCTATCGCTGCGATGCAGGAGGCGTCGTCCGAGTATCAAGCGTGGCGCAAGTCTCCGGAAGGACAGAAGTGGGGTGGGTACGAGGACACCACAGAGGTGCCCGCGTTACCGGGTGGCCGGGGCACGCAGTCTGAATATCGAGCCAGTTGGCGCCGACAGAGTCAGAGTGACTAGCGATTAACAAGTTTTCCGCGGGGTTTGCGACAGATGATTAGCTCGGTTCACCACACGGCACTCTTTGTCACATCGGTTGAGCGATCAATCGCGTTCTATACCGAGGTCCTTGGTCTGAGTCTGATCAGCCGAAGTGACAACTGGGGGGGAGCTTTCCTTGATCAGGTCTGCGGGGGTGTTGAGGGACTCAAAATCAACATAGCACTGGTGACTGCTGGAGACCACATCATCGAGCTGATCGAGGTTTTGGACAAACCGGCTATTCCCACTGATGAAAACCCGAGACAGTATGGTATTGCCCGTATCGGTTTCGAAGTAGCAGACATCGAGGACACTGTTTCCCAGTTGAGGAGCAAAGGAGTGCGGTTTTTGAGCGACATCGTCACAGTTGATGTCAAACCTGACCAGCATTACTCCGATGGGAAGGCGATTAAATTTCAGGACCCCGACGGCATCATCCTCGAGCTGCAACAGCCCCCCAGACCTGGGGTAAAGACCTGAACCGACCGCCGCGGGGCGGGATGTGTTTTTCAAAATAGGCTGGGATGACTGGGGTCGAAGCCGCGGCTCCCGAGGGCTGAAGGCTGGACGTTAAGTCGTTGCCTGCCCCTCGTTTAGCTCGCGCGGCTTGCGGTCCTCGATAATCATATCGGCCGCTTTTTCCCCGATCACCATGCTGATGGCGTTTAAGTTACCACTTGGGATTTGTGGAATGATCGAGCTGTCGACAACCCGGAGCCCTTGCATCCCTCTTACGCGCAACCGGTGATCCACCACCGCCAGTTCATCTGAACCCATTTTGCAGGTACCGCAGGAGTGATAGACATGTGAGGCTGTCTCGCGGATGTAGGCCTCCCACTCGTCGTCACTGTCCACGTCTTTCCCCGGCGCGAGCTCACCCTCTATGTAGGGGCGAAACGCCTCTGTTGAAAAAGCTTTGCGGGCCATGCGTAGCCCGTTGATCAGCGTTTCCCGATCGAGTGGATCCGAGAGCAAGTTCATTTCAATCTTGAGGCTGTCCTCCGGATTGCTAGAGCGCAACGCCACGGATCCTCGACTTCTGCTGTTATTGATATTGGGCTGTAGCGTGACAGCGGGCCGGTCGAGCATCTGCAAACCTGCTTCCGTGATTTCGTAAGCGAAGGCACCAAAGTGAAATTGAATGTCGGGATAACTGAGCTTGGGGGACGATTTGACAAACGCGACGCCTGATTGGACAAAGGTCGCGGGCCCACCTAACGTCGTCAGATATCGAAGCCCATGACGAATTCGGCCAAGGACGTTGTCGTCCATATTGGTGGTCCGCTGATTCACCAGCGCTTTGACCGCCGCAACGGGGTGATCCTGAAGATTTTTGCCGACGCCTGGCAGATCAACCAGAGAGCTGATGCCGATCTCTCTGAGTTGATCGGCGGGCCCGATCCCCGCCAGCATGAGAAGCTTCGGCGAGTTAAACGTGCTCGCGCTCAGAATGACCTCATGGTGAGCTCTCGCTTGTCTGATTGCCCCTTTGTGTTGGAACTCAATCCCAATCGCCCGGTTTCCCTCTAGCACTAATCTCTTTGCGTGTGCGTGCTGAAGTACAGTGAGATTTCTTCTCTTTTTGATCGGATCGAGATATCCAGTCGCCGTGCTTGAGCGCAAGCCATTCCAATGCGTAACGTGAGCGATCGATGCGCCTTCGCAGGGCTCGGTGTTGTAGCGCCTGTTTGTCGAGACTCCGATTTCACTCATGGCGTCGAGAAAAACCTTGGTCATCTTTGGTACGCCTCTGAGCTCGCTGATCGCTACGGGCCCACTTTTTCCATAGTCATCGTTGAGGTTGGAGTGATCTCGCTCTACCCGCCGGAAATAAGGTAGCAGCGAGTCGTAGTCCCATCCCGGGTTCCCATTGTCACGCCAGCCGTCATAGTCACCGCGGTTACCCCGCGCATAGATCACACCATTGATGGAGCTGGAGCCACCTAACACTTTCCCTCTGGAAAGCATGTCAACGCGCCCATTGCGAGTCTCATCGGGTTCAGACATAAACATCCAATCAGAATCGGGGTTGCCAATGCAGGCCGGACAGAGGCTTGGAAACATATACCGTGGCTTGAGGTGCGACCCGCCGGCCTCCAACAACAGTACGGTGACCTGTGGATCAGCACTCAATCGATTGGCTAGCGCCGCGCCCGAGGAGCCGGCGCCGACGATGATGTAGTCCCAGTAGTCTGCTTCCATCCTAATTCACCTGTTTACCCGAGCGGACCGAGTGTTGCTCAACGCGCCTCACAATCGGATTTTCATCAAGAAACGAATCCACTAACTTCTGAGTATAGTCAGTGACGGGGTTGGAGAAAGTCGATCCCGTTGGCCCACTCTCCATGATTCGTCCGCTCTGCATGATCACAACTCGCTCGCATACAGCGGTGACTGAATGCAGGTCGTGGGAGATGAACAGATAGGAGAGTGAAAGCGCTCTCTGTAAGTCACCGAGCAATTGAAGCAGTGATTCTCGATCGTAAGGCGAGAGTAAAGACGTTGGTTCGTCGAGAATAATCAATTCCGGGTCCGCTGCGAGCGCTCTGGCGATAGCAAACCGCTGCAAGTTGCTGGGAGTGACCTCTGCAGGCCTTGAATTGAGTGGGCTGGTGTCAAGACCGATCCGTTCAACCAGTTCCTGTACCGCAAGATTTACCTGACGTTCACTGCTCTGCCTGTGGATCCTGAAGGGCTCTCCGAGCGACCAGGCCAATGTTCTTCTGGGATCGAAAGTATCGGTAGGGTCCTGTTGCACTATCTGGATTTTCGCTCGCAGTCGTCTCTGCTCGGATGCTGCAAGAGCCGATATCGGTGTTCCCCGGAACAAAATTTCCCCGTCATCGTGGTCTATGAGGCCCATCAGACAGCGGCCCACTGTAGACTTGCCAGAGCCCGATTCGCCGACCAACCCTATGCTCTCCCCCTCATGAATCTCCACATTGAAATCATCAACGGCGCGGAGCGAGGTGCTGCGGACCCACAAGCCCTTATAGGCGCGTTTTTGTACAGAGTAAGTCTTACTGAGATGCTTCACAGCCAGGATGACTGGCCGCGAGTCTGAACGACGCGCCTCCTCCTTCGTCGCGGGCGACGGTTTGGCCTTGTCGCCGGTGCTGATGAATTCCTTCACCCGAACCTTGTCCTTCTGCCGTCCGCTGTCTAGTTCGACAATGTTGTCCGCATAGTTGGTCAGTACGCCCCTGTCCTGACTGATCAACAGCATCGACGTGCCCAACTCCCGGGTCATTCGCCAAATGGTGTCGAGTATGTTGGCCTGAATCGTGACATCCAGACCGCTGGTGGGTTCGTCTGCTATCAGCAGTTTCGGTTCTGTAGAGAGCGCGAGCGCGATGAGACATCGCTGCGCCATACCACCGGAGAGCTCATGAACAAAAGAACTGTAAATCCGAGCAGGATCTCTCAGTCCCACTAGATCCATCAGCGCTAAGGTCCGCTCTCGACAGCTTGAGAACGACTCGCCTGTATGATGTTGGCGGAATCGCGTGATCTGTTTGCCAATCGGCATCATCGGATGAAAGGCTTGTCTGGGCGATTGGGTGATGAGCCCAGCCAGTTTGCCTTTTACCCGGTCGGCATCTTCGAAGGGCGAGTGTTGAAGCACCCGTACCTCGCCGCTGGTCATTCTCAATGTGGCGGGTATCTGCCCCAAGGCAGCCAATCCCAATAAGGATTTGCCTGAATCTGTGGGCCCCGTCACCCCCAGTATTTCACCCGATTTCAGCGAGACACTGATGTCCGAGAGTAAAGCCTGCCCGCGCGAGTTCACGACGGTAAGGTTTTTGATCATCAGCGGCTTCGCGACATTATGTTTCAAAACGTCTCTCCAACGCGTAACCCGCGAGGGCGAAGCCGAATACCGTTAGCGATATTGCGATGCCGGGAAAGATGCTGACCCACCAGTCGCCCAGTACGAGCTGCGTAGAGCCTTGCGCGATCATTGCACCCCATTCCGGAGTCGGGGGATTCACACCAGCGCCAACAAAACTCAGGCCTGCCGTGAGTAGGATCGCGAAACCAATCGTCACCGAGAACTGAATGAGTGCCGGACCCAAGCTGTTAGGGAGGATATGGAGGTACAAAATGCGGATAGGGCGATTACCCATTGCCGTACTTGCCTCGATGAACCCTCTCGCCTTCACCTTCAGGGCTTCGGTGCGAGTCAGCCGAAGATAGATCGGCGCATAGAGGAGCGACATTGCAAAAATGATGTTGCCCCATGTTCTGCCAGCCAACGCCACGAGAATCATCGCGGTGATAAAAACGGGGAATGACTGGACGAGGTCAGCAATCCGGGCGATGAATTCAGTGGCAAGGTTGCTTCTGAATCCGCACACCACTCCCAGCGTCACGCCGACAATAAAGCTCAGAATGTTTGCGGAGAAGGCAATGACTAAATCAACTCTTGCTGCGTAGAGCGTTCTGCTGAAAACGTCCATACCGGATGAGTCTGAACCAAACCAATGAGGGGCGGGCATCTGTTCAAACAGCACGCCCCAAATGAGGCTCGGTAGCTCTCTCAAAGTCGGAGGCGGTTGGGAGACCGCGTCGGAGACGGCGAGCGGGTCAAACGTTGCAATAACCGGAGCGAAGATGGCACAAAGAATTGGGACCGCGGTCAACACAATGGCGACCGCTTCCATGCGCGTGAGTGTAGTGGGGTCTCTACTGCTGCCCTCCGCGGTCATCGCCCGATTCATGCCCGCAACCTCGGGTCCAGCAGGGCCTGCGCAACATCGAGGAGTAAATAAACCAAGAGCGTCAGGGACGAGATGACGATGACCACGCCTTGTATGGCGGGATAGTCCATCGCCAGAACCGATTGCAGTGAAAACTGCCCTAAGCCGTTAATCGAAAACATGCTCTCGATCAGGACGGCTCCACCCAGCATGAAACTGAATAAAATGCCTATCAGGGTCAAAGTGGGTGCAACGGCAGCCAGCAGCGAATCTGACGCAAGCATCTTTTTTGACAACCCCACTGCCTCGCCGTATTGGATAAAACCCAGTGACATGCTCTGTGAGACGTTTTCCCTGACCATTTTGATGATCGGCCCGGTCAGGACAAAAGAGAGGGTGAGCACCGGGAGACTGAGATACCAAAGACTCTCAAGTAGCAGATCGGCTCTGCCCGCGATCAGTGAATCGACGACAATCATGCCCGACACAGGATCGGGAGGCTCTGTTAGTGGAGAGATACGCCCCAGCGGGCCCGGGGCCACACCCAAGACCACAAAAAACAAAAAGATGAAAATAGTGCCCCAACTGAATTCAGGTTGTGATCCAGCGAATAAACCGTAGATCAGCGTGCCTTTGTTGACGGCCCCGTTTGGAGACGTCGCACCCGCAACACCAATTGGGATCGCCAGGCTGACAGAGATTAAAAACGAGAGCAGGATCAATTCAAGGGTCGCGGGCAGTGTGAGGCCGATGTGATAGAGAACGGGGGATCCCGAGATCCATGAATTACCGAGTGACCCATGGATCAACCCGTCTGTTTGCTCGTCCCCAAGCAGGTAGATTTTGAATTGCTCCAATACGGGTTTATCAAGGCCTAGGGCGATCTCCGCCTGCGCATAGGCCTCGGCGCTGGCATTGAGACCGACAAATCGAGCGACGGGATCGGCGGGCAGCAGTCTGATCAGGAAGAAGACCAAAACCATCAGTGAGACAATCTGGATAAGGCCCACACCCAGTCGTTTTAAAACAAACTTAGTCAATGTTCTTTCCGATACAGGTCGGAGAATCTGATTGAGTTATCGGGGTACCAGCGAAAGCCGTACAACTCAGTGTGGGTTGCCCACTGGGTCTTGAATTCTGCGAGCGGTAGCCACGCGATGTCGGCAGCAATTTGATCAAGGGCTCGCGCGATAAACTCCGCGCGCGCTGAAGGATTCGCTGTAGTCCTTGCAGAGGCCCAGAGCGCGTCAACTGAATCATTGTGGTAGTTGGTCATATTATTGACCCCACCGGCAGATGGGGAAGCGAAGAACAGTTGAATGGCATACCCGGCGTCCACCACAACCGGTTTTTCTTGATCGCTCAGGGCAAAGGGTAAGTCTCTCTTGACGAGGGTGCGGTCGCCAAACTGGGTCAACGGGATTGGATTCAATTCCACAGGTATACCGACCTCTCGGAGTTTTGCTCTGATCGCGTTGGCTATGGGCCCAAGGGCGATTTGCTTCTCCGCGACATACGATAGCTGAAAATTCTCCTGGAATTCCTCGAGGCCTTTGCCGTTGGGGTAGCCTGCTTGGCTGAGTAATTGCCGAGCCGCTTCGAGTCCGCCGGGCGGTGGCTGGAAATTTTCACTGACGCCCGGATATCGCGTCGGCACCACCGACAGCCACTGCTTGGCCTGAGCTCGGTAGCCGTTATTGATAATCCAGTCATAGGGCACTGCGGCTGATACAGCGCGCCTGATCAACGGATTATCAAATGGGGGCGATTTGAAATTCATGTGCAGGAAGAGGGTTTCATTTCCCGTCAACCCAATCACTTTGAGATTATCCAGTCCGGCGAGCGCCTCGAATTCTCGCGGCGTGAGACGATCGCTGAGATCTGCCTCTCCCATTTTCATGATGACAAAACGATTTGAGGAAAGTGGGACTCGCTTGAACACAATTCGCTTGATGCTGGGGGCTCTTTCCTCCCGATAAGGGTTGGCAGTAAGGACAAATTCGTCGCCTTTAATCCAGCGTTCTGTGCAATAGGGCCCGAAACCCGGGCTCGTTTGCTCGTCGACGTATTGGTGGCTCCAAGGATCGGACTCCGTGGCATGCTTTCGCATCTCTTGGCTGTCAAAGACGCGCAACGCAAAGCTCGTGAGAATGTGAGGGAACAACGGATTGGGTGCTGACTGGAATACCTTGACGGAATAGCGGCCAAGTTTGCTGATCTCATCTCCCAAGCGGCGCTTTGCCGGGTTATCGAATACGCTGGTGTCAAAACTCGCCACCGAGGCGACGCTGGCGAGAAACCAACCCACGGGTGCCGCACCCGATACAGACTTGGCTCTTGCAAAGGTGTAAAGCACATCGTCAGCGGTCAGCTCATTGCCCGCACAGCTGTATACCCCCTTTCGCAGATCGATGCGCCAGCTCTGCTCCGCAGGATCGTAGACCCAATTTTCCGCCAGAGAGCCCTCGAAGGACGAGAAGTCACTGGTTTGAACGCCATTCTCAACCTCAGGAGACGCCGCGTATTCCAACAGGGGGTCCATGAGATTGACGATGCCAACCTGCGACGTATGCAGCGAGGCGGCGGGGCCGTCATAGTTGAGGCCAGCCGGCACGTCTTCAACCAAGTAAATGACGGCGGAGTCGGTATCAGCGGACTGCTCTGGCGCATGGCATCCACTTAGCAAAAATGCCAATAACAATGCAGACCATGCTCTCGCGGATAACGCCTGAGTGCCCGGCGGCGCTGGCGATTCTGCGGGGATTATTTTCACAGTGTGTCGGCGCCCTCAATCTCAGCTCAGAGGCATACTGACTCGTAAGCGATACCTGCATAGCCGTAACAGTTTATGGCATTGCCCATGTATGCTTGTACGAGGATGAGTCCCCTTGGTCAAGCCAGAGTGGTTTGAATATGTTTGATACCAATTCGCTTCAGGTTCTTTCTGCTCCCCCGGACGGGTTTGAATATTCGGTAGACATCTTGATTATCGGTGCAGGCGCCTGCGGGTTAACCGCCGCCCTCGCGGCCGCTGAACAGGGGGCGTCGACGCTGATTTTGGAGCGAGATGCGACACCTTCAGGGTCCACCGCAATGTCCTATGGGGCGATTTGTGCGGCTGGCTCCGGCCCGCAAGCTGCCGCTGGTATTGCTGATACTCCCGAGGCGTTGGTCGAGGACCTGACAGTGAATACACAGGGTCAGTTGGACCGGGAACTGGCGCAGGCGGTGGCCGACATATCGGGTGAGACCATTGATTGGTTAATGGCGTCTCACAACATCGAGTTAACCTTTGAAGCAGCATGGACCGGCTTTGGTCACAGGGCCCCGAGGTTGGTTGCCCCTGACAATCGCTCAGGGGTCAAACTGATGGCAATGCTGCAAAATGCGGTGAGCCGACAAGAGGTCACTGTCGTCACCAACGCCCGATGGGATCGGGTTTATCGAGACGACGCGGGGGATGTGCTGGGGGTAGGGGCTGTCAGACCCGACGGCTCCGTTGAGCAGGTCGGCTGTCGCGCGCTGATCATCGCCACGTGCGGCTTCGGTGCGAATGCCGAGATGTTGGCCGAATTTATTCCGGAAATTACAGAAGCCCGCTACTACGGCCATGAAGGCAATGACGGCGCGGGTATTCAGCTTGGTCGCCTGCTTGGCGCAAATGTCGAGTACATGAGCGCTTATCAATCACTTGGGGCATTGGCGGTGCCTCATAATCTGGTTATCCCTCATGTCATTTTGATTGGCGGCGGTATTCAGATAAATGTGCGCGGCGAACGATTCCAAAATGAACTGGACAATATCTCGGGTCAGGCGCTCACGATTCTCGAACAGCCTGAAGCGCAATGTTGGATGGTGACCAACGAGCAGTTACATCAGGACGCTTTGGGCCGGTTTGAGGAATATCGACAAGCCGAGGCCCTCGGTGCGGTGAAGCGAGGAGAAGACGCACGAGATTTGGCGCGCAACATAGGAGTGTCTGAAGAGCGTTTGGAATCAGAGGTTGCCGCAACGCTTGCGCATGTTACGGAACGCGGAACAGATCGTTTTGGGAGAGACTTTTCAGGTGCCAGTCCGCTTTCAGGGCCCTTGTATGCGGTGCGTGTGACCGGGGCCTTGTTTCACACGCAAGGCGGTTTGAGCGTCAACCGGCACGCGCAGTTGATCAATGGCGAGGGTGCGGTGCTCGGCAATATATATGCCGGAGGAGGTGCCGCAATGAGTGTCGCGGGCACGGGCAACGCGGGCTACATGCCCGGGGTTGGATTGATGATGGCGGTAAATCTGGGGCGAATCGCTGGAGCGCATGCCGCAGCGCATTACTCAAGATGAACGCTAGACCGATCGATCAGCTCAACGACTTTGTTCTCTCGACGGGAGCGGCGGATGTGCCGTCGTCGGTCAAGGAAATGGCCAAGGTCTTTCTCCTCGATACCCTCACGGTAGGCTTGTCTGGGGCCGCCGAGCCCATCGCGCAAAACGCGCGGGACGCCAGCGTCAATTTTGGTCATGGTGAAATCGCCCGCCCGCTGGGGTGCCGGGTGAAAAGGCCTGTTGGCACCGCGGCCTTTATCAGTGCTTTTCACATTCACTGTCAGGAGTGGGACTGTGTTCATGAGCCTGCGGTTGTGCATGCAATGTCGGTCGTCACGGCGGCATTAGCCGCCTGGGGTCAACGCGTCTCGCTCTCTGGTGAGGACTTTCTACTCGGCCTGACACTGGGGGTGGAGTATGCGGCACGTTTGGGTATGGCCTCGGAGGGAGAGATGCAGTTCTTCAGGCCCGCCACCGCGGGGCTTATGGGTGCCGCTGCCAGTCTGGCTAGACTCTCGGGCGCACAGGGTGATGAGTATAAAGACAGAGTGGGGTTGGCCTTTTCTCAGGTGTCAGGGTCAATGCAATCGCATCTGGAAGGGGGGGCAGCCATGGCCCTTCAGGTCGGTCTAGCGGCAAGGTCCGCGGTCACCGCCAATGACTTCGGGGCCGCTGGATTTACCGGCCCACACGATGTGATTGAGGGCCCCTTCGGGTTCTTGAGGTTGATAGAAAAAGCCTACGACGCAAATCAGCTGACGGCAGGTCTGGGTCATACCTTTGCGATCGCTCAGCTGTCGCACAAACCCTATCCCAGCGGGCGGGCATCGCACGGTGCTCTAGAGGTGCTCAAGAATATTGTCGTCGACGCCGGCATTCCGCCATCTCAGATCGCATCCATTAGTCTGAGTGCTCCCCGCCTGATTCACCGGCTGGTATCGCGACCCTCTCACCCGGGGATGTCAACGAATTACGCGCGATTAAGCTTGCCCTATTTGGCTTGGAGATTGATTTTTGACGGGGAATTGAGCGGTGAGAGTTTCACGCAGGCGAAACTGAGCGAGTCCGACGTATTGGCCAGAGGTGGCGATTTTTCACTGATCGTCAACGAAGTGAATGATCCCAATGCGTTGGGTCCCCAGGCGATCGAAGTGCATTTGCGGGATGGGCAGGTGTTGAAACAGGTGATTACAGATATGCTGGGATCGCCACTCAGGCCTCTAAATCAAGGCCAGCAAAGGGAGAAAGCCGAGGCGTGTTTGCTGGCCTTGGATCCTGAGACCAGGGCCAGCGCGGTTCGCGACATTGAGGCTCAAGTGCAGAATCTAGAGGCAATGGAGGACATCAGCACCCTGATAGAGGCGTTGCCGCAGTTCACTGATTGATGGCAGGGCGCGGCGATCGAGTTCAGGTACTTCGCACGGCACTTGATTCAATAAAAAAGACGCCTACCAATACCAATAGCACGCCCAGCCACTGGGTTGGGCCCAGCACCTCACCCGTCACGAAGTAGGCCATGAATGCGGTTGCGGGTGGGCCGACAGTGCTGATCAGTGATGCTCTGGCGGCGCCAATTCGTCTCACGCCTTCAGCGACGAGAAAGAGCGGCAGTACGGTAGAAACTACCACCAGACCAACGAGCGTCAGCCATGCGGTTTGGGAGAGATCGATATTCTGCCACCCAAACATCCACTGGTAATGACCGCTGAAGCCAATGGCCGCCGCAGTCATGGCAATGAGGGTAAACAACCCACTGCCAAGGCGCGGAGTGAGCTCGCCGCTGATCAGAAAATAGATCGCGATGCTCAGTGAGCAGAAGATAACCCACGCCATGCCCGCCCATTCAGTCGAGCTGAGCGTCGAGGAGAATGCACCGGTTACGAGAGCGACGCCGGTCGACGTCATCAGCAGTGCCAAAGTGATCCGCAAAGAGGGCGATTTCCTTGTAATGACTGAATTGATCAGCACGACGAATATTGGGTACGCAAAGAGCAACGGACGCTCGATACTCGCGTCGATGATTGTCAGGGCGTAGAAGTTGGCCAGCGCGCCAAGGTAATAGCACAACACACCGGCAAAAATGGCGAGTAAGACGTCACTTCGATCGAGCGTGATTCGCCCGTTTGGTTGACTATTTCTCCCGTGCAACCAAGCAAGTAGTGCGAATCCCGGAACCGCCATTACCGAGCGGATGGCCGCGACGTCGTGGAAGGTCAGCCCCAAGCTGTACAGCACCTTTGCGAAGAGTCCCTTTGCGGCTAGCAGGACTGCGCCAACAGCGACCAGTATGGCACCCGCTACGTCAATAGACCGGTCCTGATTCAGGGGCTACGTCCCCCGGGACTGATCTCAGTCAGCACTTCGTCGGTCGTAAGCACCCGCGCCCACAACCTGCGCAGCATCGTGAGCGTGGCTTCCTGCATCTCGTCGCTGTCCGTACCGGTGGCGTCGCTGGTGACTACCACTCGATATTGCAGATCGCAGGCTTCCATCGACGTCATTGCGACGCAGTTGTTGGTGGAGACGCCGGTGGAGACCACGGTGTCGACACCGAGCGCGCGCAGTGAGCTGTCGAGGGCCGTGGAGCGGAAAGCGCCTTGGGTGGTTTTATTGAGCACCAGATCACCGGTGCCCGGTTTCAGCGCGTCGACGATCTCGTGCTCCGGTTGACCCGCGATATTATTTGTTGCCTTGATGATCGGAGCGATGTGGCGGGGTGCATCGCTGGCATCTGCTGCATTGGCGCCATAGGTGATCCATATGATGTGCGCGCCGGCGTCTCTGAAGCCTGCGATCAACCGCTGTATGTTGGGAATCAGCAGGTTCTCGATTCGGTCGAATCGGTATTGCGCGGATTCGATGTTGCCTTGCTCGGCCAACAATTTGCCCAATCCCATTTCGCGATTGCCTGTGGCGTTCTGCATATCAATGATCAGCAGCGCTGTGCGGCTGGGCTCCAGTGAGAACTGCTGACTGAACTTGTCGATAAAGCTCGGTTGGCTCATGGCGGGCTGGTCTTCCTTGAAATGTGCGTACATTCTAAGTCATATTGCGTGGTCCGCGGGACGGGCATTAGCAAGGTGAGAACCCATCATGGACAAATTTTCGCAAGCCGGTTACGGCTCAAGGGACATCGGTTTTGGCGAACGGCTTGCGCTCGTCATGGTGGATTTTCAGAAGGGATTTACCGACGCGAGTAACCCGCTGGGACGCAGTGATCATGTGCAAAGCGCGGTAGACAATACCGCAACGCTGCTTGCCGCTTGCAAGGCTAAGGGTATTCCCGCCGCGTCCTGCGCGGTGTCTTGGGGCGGGCCAGACGAGATGACTTACTGGAAGATTGATACCTTGTTCGATGGCAGTTTCTATCACGGCCATCCCTGCACTGAACTTGACCCCCGCATCCGCGATGACGACTACGTCTTTCAGTTCATCAAAACGGCCCCTTCTATTTTTTATGAGACACCTCTCAAGCCTTGGCTGGTTAAGCACTGCATCGATACGACGATTATCACCGGGTGCACGACATCGGGGTGTGTGCGCGCTTCGATCGTAGACAGTTTTTCGGCGGGCTTCAGGACCATCGTTCCTGCCGACTGTTGTGGAGACCAGGACGAGGAGGCTCATGCCAGTAACTTGCGCGACGTTGGGCGACGGTACGCCGACGTGGTCGACCTGCAGCAGGTGCTGGCACATATCAGTGCACTCTGAGCATGTTTCTTAACCCTTTTTAACCCTCCACAGGAGCCCGCTATGCCAATTGCCCACATTAATGGTCACGATATGTACTACGAGGTGCATGGTGACGGGCCGCCCGCCGTCTACATCGGCGGTTGGGATACGTTTTGTCACGGGCGAAGTCACTACCTTGCCCGCGGGATGACTGATCAATACTCGACGGTCATTATCGACTATCGCGGCCTGGGCGAGTCGACGGACGACTATTCGGTGCCTGCCTCAACGCAGCTCTTTGCCGATGACATTATCGGCCTGTTAGACCACCTCAATATGAAGTCAGTGTACTTTGTGGGGTTGGTGGGTATCGGTGCCTGTATCGGACAATGGGTCGCGTTGAAGCGGCCTGATTTGGTGCGTTGTATGGTGAACATGGGTTGCTGGACCTGGGCCGATCCCATGCTGTCCGATCACCTGCAGGCTTTCGGCGACATTCACGAGCACGCGGGGTTTCACGCCTTTCAGTCAATGGTGGCCTCTCTCTCGTTCAAGCCCGACTACTACAACGCCAACCGCGAGAAGCTGCTCGGTAGTGGCGGTGTATGGGGTGCGCTCGAGGGACGCATCCAAACGCACTTGCGCTTTGTGCAGGCCTGCCGCGGGCATGACATCCGCCCGCATCTGGGCGACATCGAAGCGCCAACGCTGGTCATACATGCCGGTGAAGACATTATCACCGGCCCCCGGACAACCAAGCCGCTTGAGGAAGGATTGCGGAATTCAGTTGGTGTCACCATGGCGGATGTGGCGCACGTGGTCGCAGGCAAAGAAGAAAAAATTGCCTTTTGCAAAATTTTGTTCGAATTTCTCGGTAGCCACTAGCCTTATAGAACTACATAGACCAGTTCTCGGAGTTCAGCGTGGCTCGGCGGCTTCGCCGCTATGACTCAGATGACGCCCCGGGCAGCGAGATCCTCGAGGTTGTCAACGCCCAGCTCTCCACCGAGGATAGCGGCGTTGTCAGCGCCCAGGCCAGCACCACAGTCTGTGGACAGTCTGTGGTTGTCGACTTTGATGGGATTGCTAAGGCCGCGGTACTCGCCGAATTCTCGATGCTCCAGTGTTTGCATCATGCCGATAGAGGCCACAAAGGGATTGTCCAAAGCGCTGGGTAAATCATAGACGGGTGCCACCGGGATATAGGTTTGCAGTAACGCAAACCAGTGATCTGTGCCCTCGGTCTGAAAGATCCCGTCGAGCACCTCTGTCAGGGCGTCACGATGTTCTGCCCGCGCCGCCATGGAGTTGAACCGCGGGTCGTGGGTCAACTCGTCGTGTCCGGTACGTTCCAGTAACAACCCCCAGAACTTATCCGTCATACACATGATAAATATCCAACCATCCCGAGTTTTGTAGAGCTGCACTGGTGTGTTGTAGGGGTGCGCCGAGCGCGCAACCCGACCGGTTTCAACACCGTGATTTAAGTACCAGGTGCCGGGGTAGGTCAGCTGATGCAATGCCACGTCAAACAGGCTTACATCCACATCACGCCCTCCCTGTGTCCCCCGAGCCAGCAAAGCGGATACGCAACCCAGCGCGGCCACCACGCCGGTCATAAAGTCGATCATGGAGAGACCAAAGCGGGAGGGCGGAGTGCCGGGCTCACCCGTTACCGACAAAAAGCCGCACTCGGCTTGCATGAGGTAGTCATAGCCTGGCCAGTCAGCGCGGTCATTGTCCCGTCCATAAGCCGAAATATGGGTGCAAACGATATCCGCTTTGACCGCTTTCAGCGCGTCGTAATCCAGCCCCATTTTTGCGGGCTGACTGCCACGGAGATTGTTCCAGACCACATCACTCGTTCTCACAAGATCATGAAACAGCGCGCGACCCTCGTCACTCTTCAGGTTCAACGTGACGCTCTTCTTCGCCAGATTGAACGCCTGAAAATAGGCACTGTCATCGCTGGCAAGCGTTGTGGAACCAGACTGTCTCGAAGGATCACCGCCAGTCGCCCGATTCTCGATCTTGATCACTTCCGCTCCCAGCTCGGCCAGATACATAGACCCATAAGGGCCCGCACCAAATTGCTCAATGGCCAGTACACGAATGCCAGCGAGGGGTTTTAGCATGGGTCTGCTCCAGACAGTGATGTGGGAAAACGGATGATACCTTGCACCTCTGTGCAGATTGGTGCATCGTTGGAAGGAAACCGAAATTGTAGCAAATGTCCGGTCAATTGTTTTTTTTAAGGTGGGTTGCCACCGCAGTTGATCGGAGAGACGCAGCTCGCGGTGAGATCACAACAAGATCCATAACAAGGGGAGGCCAACATGCCTTATCGTCTTGGTGTCGACGTCGGCGGCACATTTACCGACCTGATTCTCGTTGATGAGAAATCGGGTGCCATTCACACAGCGAAAGTCCCCAGCACACCTGCTGATTCCTCTATCGGGGTAATGAACGGTGTCGCAAAGGTTTGCGACAACGCCGGCGTGGATCCCTCTGAAATCGCGCAGGTGATGCACGGCACCACGGTCGCGACGAATACGGTCCTGACCGGAACCGGGGCTAAAGTCGGATTGGTGACGACTAAGGGCTACAAGCAAGTACTGCAGATCGCTCGCTCTTATGTGCCTGGTGGTCTGGGTGGATGGGTGATTTATAACAAGAGTCAACCACTGGCCCCGCTATCGTGCACGATCGAGGCGGACGAGCGGATGAGCGCTGACGGCTCAGTGGTGCGGAAATTGAACAAGAGCGCACTGACCAAAGAGTTGAAACGGCTCAAGAAAGAAAACATCGAGGCGTTGACGATCTCGCTGGTGAATTCTTACGCCAATCCAGCCCACGAAAAGGAAGTCGAGAAAATCGCCAAGCAGGTGCTAC
>WTHO01000280.1:0-1799 GCA_011523115.1 Halieaceae bacterium
GCGCCTGCGTGGACTGCCATATGCCGAGCCAGCTTTATATGGGTGTCGATTCGCGGCGCGATCACAGTATGCGCATCCCGCGACCGGACCTCTCTATGAGCACGGGGGCGCCCAATGCCTGCAACCAGTGTCACACCGACCAGAGTGCGGACTGGGCCTATTCAGCTCTGGTGGAATGGGGGGTCCGATTTGCAGACCGCAGAAACCACCCCGCGCGCGCTTTTCATGCGGCTGGCCGCGGCGATGTGCGGGCGGCGCCTGTACTGCTCGAAACCGCGAATAATGAGAATAAAACCGCGATGCTAAGAGCTTCTGCGATCACACAGCTCGGTAGACTGCTACCCGACAAACTGATGCCCTCGCTTTCCCTGTGGCTCGAAAGTGACGATCCTCTGATACGCCTGGCGGCGCTGGAGGCACTGGGACAATTGCCACCCGATCAACGGCAGGCGGGCTTGATGCATGCAAGTGAGGACCCAGTCCTCGCCGTCAGAATGGTGGCCGCTGAGCAGCTGGCGGCGATAGCCCCCCAATCCCGTGGTGCGGGTGACGCGGCGACCCTCGCCGAATCAGAGCAACCTGGATCACAGGTTAACCAGAAACCGCCGTCGGACCCTTTGAGTAAGCTCTTCGAAGAATACCTGTTGGTGCAATCTCAACATCTCGACATGCCCTCTGTACTCACCCAATTGTCGGGCTTTCAGCAAGCTCGCGGTAACGAGGCAAAGGCCGAGGCGCTGCTGCTTGCCGCACTGGAGAAGAACCCCCAGGCGAGTGCCTCGCGGGTGAATCTGGCAGATCTCTATCGCGCGCAGGGTAAGGAGGGAGCTGCCCGCAGCACACTGGAAGCGGGGATCCGGCTCAGCGAGCGTGATGCGTCACTGTGGTTCAGCCTAGCCCTGCTTGAAGTGCGCGAGGGCAACGGAACGCAGGCGCTGAGGGCGTTGCAAAAGGCGGCAATGCTGGAAGAAACACCGGGCTATTACCACTATGTGTACGCCGTCGCCCAGCATGATCAGGGTCGCCCTGAGGAAGCTTTGGCAACCCTGAGGGCCACCCATCGCGTAGCGCCAGGGCAACCCAATATTCTGGCCGCGCTGGTGCAATACAGCCAATTAGCAGGTGATATGGATTCGGCGCGACGCTACCAAACAGAACTACGCTCAACGCTTCGTGATGCGGGCTTGTAGCGACCCGCGGTCAAGGTGACGCGGCGGCGACCTTCGTGAAATTCAGTGACACCGTCACCGGTATCACCCGACTGATCGCATTGAGCCCGGCGACGCTCTGAAGCGCGGCAACGCCGTCCTCCAAATCGAACTCGGCGGCGTTCAGCAAAATGGGCTGAGACGTCGTGGCGCTAAACCCTCCCGCATCGGTTGCGGAGACAGTGAGCACTGCGTCTTTACTCACCACCTGACCATGCAAATCGATCTGCAGCACAACCGGCACAGCCGACCCACTGCTTGATCCCAACACAGCCATAGTCTCTGGACTCAATTGCGCCGTTATCACGGCCTCGGGATAAAGGCCGACCTCAAACAGCATTTTTTTCATGCGGTCATTGCGAATGCCGATATTCGTCTCGACGGAGTCCAGTGCGACGCGCACCTCGACCGCGCCTTGGTCACCCACGGTGCCGGAGATCATGTCGAAGTGGCTAACCTCTCCAATCGTGTTGTTCTTGATGGACACGAATTGGATGTCTGAATTGTCCGCGACCTGCCACTCTGCCCAGGCGGGCGCAGCGCTCGCGAGGGCTGCGAGAGACAGTGATGCAACGTAACGCTTGATCATGG
>WTHO01000280.1:1899-3369 GCA_011523115.1 Halieaceae bacterium
CGGTACAGGCCAAAACACATCAGCACGAGAATCGGAATCACAGGCAGGGAGGACACCACGGACATGGATTTTACCGTGTCCATCGCGTCAACCATCATCAGGCCAACCGCCGTCACACCTAAGCCCAACGCCCAAATCAAGCGAACACCCGCGGCGGGCTCTCGGTTCGGCGCCAAGTCGTGGGTGCAAATGCTGGCTAAAACATACGCGGCTGAGTCAAATGTCGTGGCATAGAAAATGATCGACAGCACCGCCACGACGCCCAAGATCAGCCATTTGAAGGGCAACTCTGCAATCACCTGCGCAACCAGCGGGCCCATTCCCTGCTCGTTGATGATCGACACCGCATCCAGCAGGCCGTGAGATTGCAGATGGAGAACGTAGGCGCCGGCGATACCAAGAAAAAGAAACGTCCCTAAGGCGCCAAACCCGATAATCCCCAGAACAACCTGTCGGATCGTACGACCCTTTGAGATGCGGCCAAAAAACAGTCCCATCATCGGGGCATAGGCCAACCACCAAGCCCAATAGAACACGGTCCAGGCCTCTGGAAAACCACTCTTTGAGACCGGATCAGTCCAGAAGCTGATGCGAAAAAAATTATCGAGCATCAGGCCGACGGAGTTCATCGACATTGAAAATATATAGATCGTGGGCCCGAGCAACACAACGAACGCCATCACAAAGTACATGAGCCAGAGGTTCAGATCAGCCAATACCTTGATGCCCCGCTTGAGACCCCGATAGGCACTGGTGCCGAAAACGGCCGTCATAATCAGAATCACCGCACCCTGCGTCAGCAGGTTGTCAGGCACGCCCAATAGCTGGGAGGCGAGTGAGGCGCTCAATGGCACACCGAAGCCGAGAGAGGTGGCGACACCACCGACGATGCCTAGAACGACAAATATATCGATCGCTGTCCTGAGCGTGGATTTTCCCCTCTCAGGCAACACATGATCACAGGCATCGCTGATCTTGAGGCTTTTACGATTATCAACGAACAGCATATAAGCGATGGGGATCGCGGGCAGGCAGTAGATCGCCCAGGGCACGATGCCCCAGTGGTAGATGGGATACATATGGGCGAACTCGTAGGCGAGGTCGCTGTGGGGCGCTATGCCAAAGGGCGGCGTCTCGATGTAGAAGACGGGCTCGGCAAAGCCCCATGCAATCAGACCAGCACCCATGCTGGCCGTGAACATCATGGCTATCCAGCTACTGGTGGAATACTCGGGAGGCTCGCCCTCGGGCCCCAGAAGCACATCTCCGTATCGTCCAAAGGCCAGCCAGCTGGCCATCGCCAGAGGCGCCATGCCAGCTAATAAATAAAACCATCCAAGTCTGTCGGTAAGCCATGACAGGGCAGCATTGGCGGTCATCCGACTGCCATCCGGGAACAGCACCATGGCGAGACTGAAGGCGGCTAAAACCGCTATCGCGATACTGAAAACCTTTCGGTCGAGCCTTTCC
>WTHO01000280.1:3469-20646 GCA_011523115.1 Halieaceae bacterium
CGATACTGAAAACCTTTCGGTCGAGCCTTTCCGCTGGCGGGGAATCTTCGGTCACAAGACGAGTATGACACGTCAGGACCCTCCCTGCCGGAGATGACAGTGGGAGTCGGAGGTAAAAAGGAGGTGTTAGCTCGCGATGTCGGCGAGGTCTCCTTTTGATTCAAGCCAGGTCTTGCGGTCACCCGCACGCTTCTTGGCAAGAAGCAGGTCGAAGGTGCTGTCCGTATCACCATCCTCATCGAGGACCAGTTGCACCAATCGCCGGGTGTCCGGGTCCATGGTGGTCTCTCGCAGTTGCGGTGGATTCATCTCACCCAGACCCTTAAAACGCTGGACCGCAGGCTTCGCGCGCTTATTTTCGGCTTGCAGGCGCTCAAGAATGCCGCTCTTCTCCGATTCATCCAGCGCGTAATACACCTCTTTTCCTACATCGATGCGGTAAAGCGGCGGCATGGCGACAAAAACGTGGCCCGCCCGAACCAACGGCCTGAAGTGCCTCAAAAAGAGTGCGCAGATGAGCGTAGCAATGTGCAGCCCGTCGGAATCAGCATCCGCCAGAATACAGACCTTGTGATAACGGAGCGCACTCAGATCAGAGCTACCCGGGTCAATACCTAGCGCTACCGAAATATTGTTCACCTCCTGAGACGCCAGAATCTCAACGGCGTCGACCTCCCAGGTATTCAGTATTTTGCCGCGGAGCGGGAGGATCGCCTGATAATCGCGATCTCTGGCCTGCTTTGCCGAGCCACCTGCCGAGTCTCCCTCGACCAGAAACAGCTCACCTCGAGCAGGGTCTTCGCTGGCACAATCGGCCAACTTGCCAGGCAGTGCGGGGCCAGAGGAGACCTTTTTGCGCACCACTTTCTTGGCTGATCTGAGTCGGGTTTGAGCGCGCTCAATGCAGAGTTCGGCAAGCCGCTCGGCGTCAGCCGTTTCCTGATTCAGCCACAGTCCAAAGGCATCCTTGGCGACGCCCGAGACAAATCCAGCCGCCTCTCGCGAGGAGAGCCGCTCTTTGGTTTGACCTGAGAACTGCGGATCCTGAAGCTTTGAAGACAGCACAAAGCAGCAGCGATCCCATACATCCTCCGCTGTCAATTTCACGCCCCGAGGGAGCAGGTTCCGCAACTCACAGAATTCCCGCATGGCGTCGAGCAACCCGGAGCGCAAACCGTTGACGTGAGTGCCCCCCTGTGTGGTGGGAATGAGATTCACATATGACTCGGCGATGACCTCACCGCCCTCGGGTAACCATTGGATCGCCCAGTCCACGGCTTCTGTCTCCCCCTCAAAATGCGCCGTAAACGGCGTTTCCGGGATAACGGGAAAATCAATGGTGGCATCGGCGAGGTAATCAGCTATGCCGTCCTCATAATGCCATTCGATTTTTTCTTTTTTCTTTTCATCCGTCAGCGTCACTCTCAGTCCCGGGCAAAGCACCGCTTTGGCTCGCAGCGCATGACTGAGTTTCGGGATCGAAAAATTGGCCGAATCGAAATAGGCAGGGTCGGGCTTGAAGCGAATACCGGTGCCGGTATTTCGTTTGCCGCAACTTCCAGTCACCGCCAAGTCAGCCGTCTTTTCCCCGCCCGAGAAGGCCATGGAATGCACATTGCCGTCTCGACGAATCGTGACCTCAAGCAGCTCCGACAAGGCGTTTACCACTGAAACCCCAACGCCATGCAGCCCGCCGCTGAACTGGTAGCTCTTGTCGGAGAACTTGCCGCCGGCATGGAGCGTCGAGAGAATGACCTCAACGCCGGGTAACTTCTGCTCGGGGTGCAAGTCGACCGGCATGCCGCGGCCGTCATCAACGACACTCAAGCCACCATCGGTGTGGAGGGTAACGTCAATTTGACTACAGTGGCCGGCGAGCGCTTCATCGACCGAATTGTCGATAACTTCCTGGGCGAGGTGGTTTGGCCGGGCGGTGTCGGTGTACATACCCGGCCGCTTTCGGACAGGTTCCAGCCCAGTGAGCACCTCAATGGCATCGGCGTTATATTTGGTCATGCTCTAGCGTAACTCGCTCTAAAACTGTGTTTCTTCAGGCCGCGTGCGCCGACCGCCTCTGCAAGGCTTGCCTCACCTAGCCCGCAGCGCGCCTTTGGGTTCATGCGTAGCCAGATGAGTCCAGGTCGACTTCGAAAGTCTCGTCCGTTACGCGACACACGACCGTATCCCAGGCTCCACTTTTGTGCAGATTGATCAGCCGGCACCCCGGCGCCAGCGAGTCAACCTTGAATACCGCCGAGTGCGGCGCGAACTGCACGCAGGTAGAGGGTGTCGTCAGGCATTGTACGCCTTGGTAGGCTTGGGTCGAATCCTGATGCACGTGCCCGGAAATCACCAGCGCCCGGTCGGTCAACGGTGCCAAGCGGCTCAGGGCGTCTGCGCCATTTTCTGCCCCGATTTCATCAAGCCACTCGCATCCCACCGGCATGAGCGGGTGGTGGGTCGCCACAAGCATGGGCCGCTGGGCTTGCTGGGCTTGCTGGACTGCCTCCTCCAATGCCCGCAGTTCACCGTCGCTCAGGTGTCCAGCGACCATCCCCTGTCGTTGGGTATTGAGCATCAATATATCCCAGTGGCTAAGCCGGATATGACGCTTGAAGTGCTCGCTAAGCTGGTGCTCAGGTGACCAAGTCGCGTCATGATTGCCAGGTAGCCAAAAGCTGGGTACATCCAGTGACGCCAGTGCAGCCCGAAGCCGGTGGTATGCCTCCTCAGACTCATCGCCGGCCAGATCTCCCGTAAGGAGTAGCGCATCAACGGGCGCCAAATCTGCCACGAGACGGCACACCGCCTCGAGGGAGCGATCGGTGTCAACCCCAACCAACTTGCCTCCCCGTGACTGCATAAGATGCGTGTCAGAGAGCTGCACGACCCGGCTGGAGTCAGCCGTATCCAGCACGGCGAGGCCGTTTAACGCATTCATGGTCCGGCGGAATCAGAATCGGTCAATGGCGCATTGGTTGACCGTCCATTAGTGAGACAAAACTCCATCAACTCCGCGGCGAAGCGATTCTGCTGGAACTTTTCGTCTCGTTGTAGCATCTCGGGATTCGGATAGCGGTAGCGCGCCTCGAAGCGTCGCGAGGTACTACAATGCACCACCTCAGCCATCCGCGCGTCATGGTATAGGCGCAAATCCAAACAGCTTTTGCTCCCCATCTGTATGGCGGAACCCTGATAGCGTAGCCGCATATCGGTGGTATAACGATCCCGGGCGGTGACCTCCAGCTCCACAACCGCATCGCCAACCTCAAAGGCGCAACGGGGCTGCTGCTCGTAACCCGGGAAGAGGCGCACCAAACGGTGATAATTAGCCTCGCACTGGGCATGCAGGTCGGACAGGTCTATGTGATAGGTCCGACGTGACCTGCTGCGCGGGCGAGACTGTTGCGTGCGATCTGACATGGCGCTAAGTGTAGCAAGCCCCCAGAGCCGACGAAGTGCCAAAATGTTGTCGGTTTTGACGCCGCAAAAAGGCGCATCACAGTGGTAGACTCGCCCTCCCGAAATGACTCAGACCCTGACGCCATGCCTGCTTTGCATCGTCCCCTACAATTTCTAGCGCTCGCCGTGACCACCAGCGCGTTTTCGGCTATGGCCTCTGCTGATACGCTTGTTGATATCTATGAACTCGCATTAGAGAACGACGCGCAACTGAAGGCGCAGGTAGCGCAATACAACGCGGATATCGAGCTGGAGAAGCTGGCGCTGGCACCCCTTCTGCCACAGGCCCGCGCAGGCTACTCATATACCGACTCGGAGAACGACTCCACGCGGCCCAATGTGAGGGTCACTCCCGAGGGAACGCTCGATCAAATCGATGTGACTTCTGAGACGAACACCGAAACCGACGGGTACGACGTCAGTCTTTCGCAGACACTCTTTGACCTGTCAGCCTGGTTTGGCTGGAAAGCGGGGAAAGAAACCTCCCGGCGAGCTGAGGCTGATCTTTCTGCGGCGCAACAGGATCTCATCGTCAGGGTGGTGCAGTCCTACTTTGGCGTGCTGCGTGCGCAGGACAATCTCAGGGCATCGCAAGCCCAAGAGCGCGCCTTTGAGCGCCAGCTCGAACAGACCCGGCAACGATTCGAAGTCGGCTTGATCGCCATTACCGACGTCTATGAGGCAGAGGCCGCGCGAGACCTGGCACAAGTAACGCGCATCGTCGATGAGAACAACGTGGCGGTGGCGAAAGAAAACTTGTCAGTGCTCACAGGCCAAACACCCGGCGCGCTTTTCGTACTGGGCGAGACATTCGACCCAAAACCGCCCGAGCCTGCCGAGCGCGCAGCGTGGGTCGACTTTGCCATGTCCAACAATTACCGGCTCGCCGCATCTCGATTCGCCGAGGAGGCGGCCCGACAGACTGCAACATCATCCCGCATGGGTCACGCACCACTGTCACGGCGACGTATCGCTATCAGGATACAGAGACAACGGGCAGCATCAGACAAAGCCCGGAGAGCCTTTTCAACTTTCCACCCGATTCAGAGCAGACCAATGAGAGCTGGCAGATTCGCTTTGACTTACCCCTGTCTGCCGGGGGCGCAATCAGCGCCAGCCGCCGACGTGCCGCGGAACAGTTCAATGCCGCTCGGGAAACTCGCATCAACCTGACGCGCACCACTGTGACGCAGGCACGGTCTCTGCATATGACGGTAATGTCGGATGTCTCGCGCGTGATGGCGCGCAAGCAGTCGATTGTGTCCAGCCAGAGCGCGCTCGATGCGACACAGGCGGGTTATGAAGTGGGCACACGCAACATCGTTGACGTCTTGAATGCTCAGAACAAACTCTTTGCTGCGCAACGCGACTACGCCAACAGCCGGTACGACTTCATCATCAATTCCCTGCGTTTAAAGGAAGTCGCCGGCACCCTTTCGCCCGAGGATATCGCGAGACTGGAAGGCTTTTTGTTGCCACCCCCCGCACCCACCGCCTCAGGCAGCGAGTAACCATCTACGATGCGGATCAACGGGCAGCATGTCTGATCCGGATCGGGAATCACTCCCCACAGCGCCAGCCGACTCCGTCCGGGGCTTTTTACCTGACAACGAGGGCAGGCAGCTGTATGAGTGGGCGGCGAGCGTAGCCCCACTCGGCCCCATAATCGAGATTGGTAGCTACTGCGGGCGCTCGACCATCTGGCTTGCACAAGCGGCATTGCGCCATAACACCGTGGTCTATGCTGTCGATCACCACCGTGGATCAGAGGAACATCAACCCGGGGAGAGCCACCACGATCCCGCTCTGGTAGATGGCTCAGGTGCAGTCGATACGTTCCATGAGTTCAGGCGCAATATTACGGAGGCCGGCGTCGATAGCGCGGTCATACCCATTGTGGCCGCCAGTGCACAGCTTGCTCGATTCTGGCGTGGCGGGCTGGCTATGGTCTTCATCGATGGTGGCCACAGCCTTGAGGCCGCACTGACAGATTACCGGGCTTGGGCGGGACACCTAAGACCCGGTGGTATTCTGGCGATTCACGACGTGTTTGCGGACCCGGCCGAGGGGGGGCTCGCGCCCTTTACCATCTGGCAGCTGGCCAGCCAGTCAGGCCTGTTTGAGCCGCTGGGTACGGAGGGTAGTCTGAGGGGCTTGATGCGCATCACCGCCTAAACCGTCTCTTTCAATAGCAACGTCGCGCGGCTATTGGCAACGTCGCGCGGCTACTGGCGACATCGCTCGGCGTCCTCTTGCTCCGTTATTCGCTTAAAGCTGTTTTCAGAAATAGCTGGCTTGCGCCGCTGTGGGCTGTCAGAGCGTCGGCCGCCAGTAGAACCGCGCCAGCTGTCCAGGTGGGCTTCTCCAGTGGCCACAGCACTCGCTCGGCAAACTGATAGCCAGTCCACCATCCGCCGTCAATATCACGCCACTGAGTCAGCCAGCCAAAGAGTTCTATGGCGCGGTCGCGGTCGCCAGCCGCGAGCAAGGCGAGGGTCAACTCGCACGACTCAGCCACCGTCACCCAGGGTTGATGATTTTCGCAGCGACAACCGATGCCGGGCTCGATGAATTCCTCCCAGCGCTGTGCCAGCCTTTTGCTGGCCTCTACACCGACGACCCACCCCGCAAGAATGGGATAAAACCAATCCATGGCATAGCGGGATTTGCTCTCCCAGGTTCGATCGAACCGCTCAGGCCGATACCTCAATGCCTCACCCAATCGGGTCCGGGCAGCGCGCCACATCGCCGTTGGATAATCGAGTTGCTCTGCGATCAGAATGGCGCATTCAAGTGACTTATAGATTGAACTGCACCCGGTCACGAGCGCGTCGCCCAAGGCGCGATCGTTTTGATCTACGGCCCAGTCAATCTCGCCATCGGGCCCCTGGTAACGGAGCACAAAATCAATCGCCCGGGTCACCACAGGGAAAAAGCGTGCCAGAAAACCTTGATCACCTGTTACGAGGAAGTGGTGCCAGACCCCGGTCGCAACGTAAGCGATGTAGTTCGTTTCTCTTCGATCAATGGCCGGGTCGGGATGCCCGCCTCGATAACAGGCCCACCAACTGCCGTCGTCGAGCTGTTGCTCTGCCAGCCACCCGTAGGCGCGCTCAGCTGCGCCCAGTTCGCCGGCAATGCTGAGGCCCATGGCCGCCTCTGTGTGATCCCACGGATCGGTATGGCCACCATCAAACCAGGGAATCTCGCCATCCGATCGCTGAGAGGCGAGCAAAAACTCAACGGTGGGCCTCAGCCATTGCGCTGGGTAGACGTCAGTGCTCAAAAACGGCGCGTTCACAATGCATGATCTCCAACAGTCGCCTTGGCCGTTCGGGGCTTGGTGAAGTACAGAATGATGCTCTTACCCATGATCGGGTTCAGCAGGCTGTCAATCGCGCGGGTCAGCCATGGTTGCGCCATCAGATCCCATACCAGTAGCTTGTGATACCAGCGCAGTAACGAGGGCTCCGGTTCCCGACGCCAAAAGAGGCACTTCAACCACCAATAAGGGACATGCAGCGCGTGTGCACTGCCACGGCCCCCAAATTCGAAACCCTGTTGCTGAATCTCCCGACGCAGATGCGTCGCATCGAAAATCCGTATGTGCCCACCCGGCGTCGTGCGGTACTGCTCGCTGAGTTGCCAACAAATCCACTCTGGCCATTGCCTTGGAACGCTGACACACAGGCGCCCGCCGGGCTTCAACACGCGCAAGGCCTCCTCCAGTACCGTGAGATAGTTAGGGATGTGCTCCAAAATTTCACTGGCGATGACCACATCGACCGTTTCATCAGCAAGTGGCAAGGCAGTGGCGTCTCCCGTCGCAAAACCAATCTGACCGCCGGGAGAGTGGGGCTGCATGTCTGTGATACGACCCCGCGCAGTGGCCAGATCCTCGGCAGACAAATCCAAGCCCAATGCGAACACACCCTCCAAAAGGTACGTCGCCAAGGTGTGTCGGCCCTCCCCACAACCTACATCGAGGCAAACCTGCCCGGGCGAGAGCCCCAACTGATCAAGATCGACCGTTAACACGCGTCAATACGGCGCCAGTACTGATGAACCATCTGCCGCGCGCAGACTGACCAGCAAAAATGTTCATGGACACGCTGCAGACCACGCTCGGAGAGCGCCGCCGCCAATGCGGGGTCATCCAACACACGCGCGATGGCCTCCGCCAGCGCGGCGTGATCGCCGGCCGACACCTGCAGCCCCCCATCCGACACCACCTCCTTGAGCGCTCCACCGTCGCTAGACACCAGCGGGATACCCGCCGCCATCGCCTCAACCGCGGGCAAACCAAAGCCCTCATACAGGGAGGGCACAACTGCCACCGCACTCTCTGCGTAAAGACGGTTGATGTCGTCGTGACTGGCATCACCGACAAATCGAATGCAGTCAGCTAAATCGAGCTGACGTATCAACGCCTCTGTGTCGCCACCGGGTTTGGGTCGGGCGATGAGCACCAATCGTTGTTGAGGACGCTCCTCACGGAGCTGTTTGAGCGCCCGCAGCAATACGTGCAAACCCTTGAGGGGTGCGTCGGCAGATGCTGTCGCAACAATCTGTTGAGGGTCCCGGCGTATCTGCGGCAAAGGTCTGAAAAGACTGGTATCGACGCCGTTGGGCACAACACGAATCACACTCGGCAACACACCAAAGTCCGTTGCAATGTCTGTCGCCGACACCTGAGATACCGTCACAATATGGTGCAGTTGTGACGCGACTCTGGCCTGCATTGACAGAAAAGAATGCCAGCGTCGGGCAAGTAATCGCCTCCAGCCGACCGGCTCGGCCGATAGCGCGACCCTCAGGTCCCGGGTGATGGGATGATGAATGGTCGTCACCACTGGCAGCCCTGCCCGCTGCAAATCCAGAATGCCATCTGCCAGCGTCTGGTTATCGTGGACGACGTCAAACTGATCGGCGTGGGCCAGCAACCAGTCGCGCGCTCGCTCGCCAAAAGTCCAGGGCTCCGCGAACCCGCCAGTCAGTTTGCTTACCCACTCTTTTCTAGCGAGAGGGTCCCGTAATTCCGCTGCGCTCACCATCATGGACTCGCGAGCATAGAGGTCGAGGCTGGGCAGCTTAACTAACGCCACTCCGGAGACCAGATCAGGGTAAGGCGGACCAGAAATCACCGTCACCTGATGCCCCATGGCCGTCAGCGCCTGACTCAGGTAGCGCAAATACACACCCTGCCCGCCGGAGAAAGGTGCCGACCGGTAGCCCAGTAGCGCGACGCGCAAACGGCCCCGCTGAGGCACACCTGCGTGAGCCTCGGCAGCATTCGGCGTGTTGAGCGGTGCGTTAATGGGAAACTCCGGGTGGGCGGCAACTCATCGCAGCGCCCTCGCCGTGTTATCGGCCGAACGCTGCACAGTACAGAGGGTGCAGTGTAGCGGCGCCTCGCCAACTGTGCCAACGGCCTGTAAACTCCAACGCCTGTAACAAGACCCTGACAATATGGCCGAGCGCACCGCATACAAGGGCATTATTCTCGCCGGCGGATCGGGCACCCGCCTGCACCCCCTGACCACAACGGTCAGCAAACAGTTAATGCCGGTCTACGACAAGCCCATGGTCTACTACCCCCTCGCCACACTGATGCAGGCGGGTATCCGAGATATTCTTGTCATCACCACACCTCGCGATCAACTCGCTTACGTCGATCTCTTGGGTGACGGTAGCCAGTGGGGCATCAACCTTCAATACACCGTGCAAGCGAGCCCCGATGGGCTGGCTCAGGCTTTTCTACTGGCAGAGGAATTTATCGGTCAGGATCCTGTCTGTTTGGTGCTCGGCGACAATATCTTCTACGGGGCAGGTCTCACCACGAAACTGAAGCGCGCCGCGGAGCGCACGGAGGGTGCTTCGGTGTTCGCCTACTACGTGCAGGACCCGGAGCGCTACGGCGTGGTTGAATTCGATGCTCAGGGCCGTGCGATCGGGATAGAAGAAAAGCCTGCGCAACCCCGGTCTCATTATGCGGTGACGGGACTGTATTTTTACGACAACGATGTGGTGTCAGTGGCGAAGGGCATCACGCCTTCGGACCGTGGAGAACTTGAAATCACCGACGTTAACCGTCACTACCTTTCTCAGGGCAGTCTGCAGGTGGAAGTGATGGCGCAAGGCACCGCTTGGTTGGATACCGGCACGCACCAGTCTCTGCTCGACGCGGGCAACTTCATCCGCGTCATTGAGGAACGACAAGGATTAAAAGTGGCTTGCCTTGAAGAGATTGCCTACCGCCTTGGTTACATTGATGCTGAGAAAGTGCTGGCCCTCGCCGCGCCCTTGAAGAAAAGTGGCTATGGCACCTATCTGGAAACCATAGTGGGAGACGGCGGCCCGGTGTTTGATGAAGGCTGAATCGACACCCCTTGCGGGCGTAACGCTCATTACCCCGACCGTTCACGGTGATACGCGTGGTTTTTTCCTCGAAACATGGCACGCAGAGCGCTATGCAGACCTCGGCATTTCACTGCCTTTCGTGCAGGACAACCACAGCCGCTCTACGCAGGGAACCCTTCGCGGACTGCACCTTCAGACAGAAAAACCTCAGGGCAAGCTGGTTAGAGTAACCGCCGGCGCCGTTTTTGACGTCGTCGTCGACTGCAGGGCTGAGTCTCCCAGTTGCGGACAATGGCACGGGGTCACGCTGACCGCGACTGGACAAGAGCAGCTCTGGATCCCCCCCGGGTTCGCGCACGGGTTCTATGTGCTCACCGAATCCGCCGATTTTGTCTACAAGTGCACCGACTACTACCACCCAGACAGCGAACTCTCGCTGGCATGGGATGATCCTGCCCTCGGCATCGAGTGGCCAATTGTAGAGGGCAGCGAGTTGCAACTCTCAGAAAAGGACCGCGCCGGACTTCTTTGGCAAGACTGCCCGCTCTATCAAGGATTGATATGAGCAGGCGCTTCAAATGAACTCAGGTCATTCAATGAGCGTCAGAGAAAGCGCTATCGGCCTGACGAGTTAAAAAACCTGCCCGGGCTAACCAACCGCCGCCGCTCGATCAAGGAGCGGCCGCCACCAGGCCTCATGGGCGAGGTACCAGTCGACCGTTTTTGCCAGACCCGTCTCAAAGGTCTCGTCGGGCACAAACCCCAGATCCCTCTCGATCTTTGACGCGTCGATGGCGTAGCGCCAATCGTGGCCGGCGCGATCCGCGACGAACTCAATCAGGGAATCGCTACTCGCGCCCCGCGCCTGAGGCGCGTCAGGGAACCGCGTCGCAAGCCCCGGGTCATGTGCGAAGCGCTCATCCATCACGCGGCACAGCAGCCTGACAATCTCGAGGTTGGCCCACTCGTTGTGACCGCCGATGTTGTAGACCTCACCGGGCGTGCCGGCCTCAAGAATACGCGCAATACCCCGGGCATGGTCCTCAACGTAAAGCCAGTCGCGGATGTTGCTACCATCACCGTACACGGGGATCACGCCGCCATCGAGGATCCGCGTTAAGCACAACGGGATCAGCTTTTCGGGAAAATGGTAAGGCCCGTAGTTATTCGAGCAGTTGCTAGTGGTGACCTGCAATCCGTAGGTGTGCTCGTAGGCGCGCACCAAATGATCACTGCCCGCCTTGCTCGCCGAGTAGGGTGAGTTGGGTTCGTAGCGAGTCGTCTCCGTAAAAGCCGGGTCTTCAGGCGCCAGTGAGCCATAGACCTCATCCGTCGACACGTGATGAAACCGGTGCTCACGCCCCGACCCACTTAGCCATGCTTTACGGGCCACAGCCAAGAGGTTATGAGTGCCCTCCAGATTGGTGCGAATAAAGGCATCAGGTCCCGTAATCGAGCGGTCTACGTGGCTTTCAGCCGCAAAATGCACAATGGTGTCTGTTTCATGCGCATCCATCACCTGTGTCACGAGGTTGGGATCGCAGATATCGCCCTCGACAAAATGGATGCGTCCGTCCCGCTCCAGAGGCTCGAGACTCCCTCGGTTACCGGCATAAGTCAGCGCATCGAGCACCACTAGTCGATCATCAGGGTGGGCCGTCACCCAGTGGTAGACAAAGTTCACGCCGATGAAGCCCGCCCCGCCTGTAACTATCAGTGACCGCGCCATTACGCTGTTCCTTCCAACTGCTGCTGCGACCGTAGCATGTCACGCAATGCATCGCGCCATGGCCGCTGAACCACACCCAGAGCGCGACAGGTAGCGCTCGCGTCGAGCACGCTGTAGGCCGGACGCTGCGCTTTGGTCGGGAAGGCCGTCGTCGGTATTGGTTCAACGCTCGCGGGGGCAGAGAGCAGGCCCAACGCCAGGGCTTCATCATGAATAACGCAGGCAAAGTCATACCAGCTGATTGCCCCGTCATCAGACCAGTGGTAGACACCCCGGGCATCATCACGGTCAGCCAACCGCCAGCAAATTTTCGCCAGACCCTGTGTCGAGGTGGGGGAACCAATTTGATCGTTCACCACGCGTACGGTCCCCTGCTCCCGCATCAATCGCAGCATGGTCAACACAAAGTTACGTCCGCCGGGTCCGTATACCCAGCTGGTACGCACCACGACATGGCGCGCATCACCCGCCAGCACGGCTTGCTCGCCCCGCCATTTACTCGCGCCGTAGCAACCCAGTGGTGCAGGGCTCGAGTCAGGCAAGTAGGGCCGCGGCGAGCGGCCATCAAAGACAAAATCGGTGGACAGGTGCACTAACCGTGCACCGCGCTGTGCACACATCGCACTCAGCATGGCGGGGGCGTCGGCGTTGACAGCCTCGGCCATATCGCGATCTTCCTCGGCCGCATCCACAGCGGTATAGGCGGCTGCATTGATGACAATGTGAGGATCCACTTCATCCATCACCCTGCGCAGCGCCACATCGTCGGTCACGTCGCAACTTGCCCGGCTGAATCCCTGTGTCGCAATGGTCTCAGGTGCACAGTCCATGCAGGCGCGGCCGAGTTGTCCTGCAGCACCGAGCACCAGTGCCCGCGAGGCGCTCACAAATGCCGTTCCAGCCAGCTCACGTAGCGGGCAATCACTTCCTCGGACTCAGGCTCATTGAGAATCTCGTGGTAAAGGCCCGGCCAGAAGTCGAGGGTTTTGTCATCAGCGCCCAACGCATCGAAAAAGGCCTGGGAGCCCTCCGGGCCCGCCATCACGTCCGCATCGCCATGCGCGATATAGGTGGGGAGCCTGATCTCGTCCGCCCGAGCAATCGCCACCTCCATGGCATCCAGCATCTCAATGCCCAGGCCGGTGGTAATCTTTCCGTTATAGACCAGCGGGTCAGCGAGGTAGTCGGCCACAACAGCGGGATCACGGCTCACCCCATTCGCATCGAGAGACACCATCCCCAGCTTGGGTAAAACCTTTTTGAGCAACCTGCCGATCCAGAGTAAAGGTGCCGGCGCTGGATCGACCGCGTGAAAAGCCGGCCCGGACAGCATCGCTCCCCGAAACGCCGCCTGGGACTCAAGCAATAAATGGGCACTGATGAGCCCTCCCATGCTGTGCCCAAACAGGAAAACAGGCTGGCCGGGATACCACTCTTCAATCAAGCCGCGGAGCGCCAACATGGGCTCCAGATACTCGGAAAACGTCCTCAAAAAAACGCGTATGCCGGGTGAGGCACCGTGCCCAACATGATCCGGACCAACTACCGCCACGCCACGCTCATTGAAACGCGCGGCGACATGGGCATAGCGGCCTGTATGTTCGGCAAGGCCATGGGCAAGCAGCACGCATGCTTTGGCGTTATCAACTGGCCAATGCCGATAGCAGATACCGCTCGGAAGGCTGTCCATGACTGCTGCGCTTCCTAGTCGGCCACCGGCGCCAGCCACTCGGCGTACTGCGGCTGTTCACCCCGAACCGCTTCAAAATAAATGCGCTGAAGTTTTTCTGTGATCGGCCCACGCGCGCCGCTACCAATGGTGCGATTGTCCAGCTCGCGGATAGGCACCACCTCGGCCGCGGTGCCGGTGAAAAACGCCTCATCTGCGACATACACTTCATCACGGGTAATACGTTTCTCTTTGACCGTCAGGCCCTGATCCGCGGCGATGCGCAGAATGCTGTCGCGTGTGATTCCCTCCAAACATGAGGTCAGCTCCGGCGTATACAAAACGCCATCCCGAACCAGGAAAAAGTTCTCGCCGCTACCCTCTGCGACATATCCCTCATTGTCCAGAAGCAACGCTTCCTCGAATCCGGCGTCCATGGCCTCTCTGAGCGCCAGAATAGAATTAATGTAGTTACCATTCGCCTTGGCTTTACACATCGTGATGTTGACGTGGTGGCGGGTGTAGCTAGACGTCGCAATACGTATCCCACGGTCTCTGGCCTCAGGATCCATATAAGACGGCCAAGCCCAGGACGCCACCATGACATGCGTCTTCAGGTTGTCAGCGCGTAATCCCATTCCCTCGGAACCGAGAAAACACATGGGTCGAATGTAAGCCTCATCAAGCTCATTGGCTCGCACCACCTCGCGCTGGGCCTCGCTCAGCGTCTCCTTATCAAAGGGCATATTCATGCGCAGGATGTGCGCTGAGCGAAACAGCCTGTCGGTATGTTCGCCGAGTCGAAAAATGGCGGTACCGCTGGCGGTCTTGTAAGCCCTCACTCCCTCGAATACCCCCAGACCGTAGTGAAAGGTATGCGTCAGCACGTGAACGCGGGCCTCCTGCCAAGGTACCATTTCACCATCTAGCCAGATGTGGCCGTTGAGTTGTGAGAGATCCATCAGGTTTCCTTAATCTTTTTGTCAGCCGCAGGCCGGTCCCGGCAAGCGCGCTTTACCCGCCGCGCGGGCCATGAATTCTAACCCGACTCCAGTCCGGGTAATAATGATTCTGCAACGCGTCGCACCTGCTGCCGTTGCGACGAATAATCCGCGTCACGTACTTGGGGCTCCAGTCCCTCAAGAGTCAGTACATGAATAGCGCCTCTGTAAGCCAGATACGCCTCCGACAGCGCCGAAGCGTCGGCCGGTGAAATCAACTGCTTCTGCTCCAGCGCTTCCAGCAAACGAATGACATCAGACCACTTCGTCAGTGAAGGATATTCGCCTGCATGCGCCAACACCAAAAACTGCACGACAAACTCAATGTCCACAATACCGCCCGGATCCCGCTTTAGATCAAACCGGCTCGCGTTGTCTTTCTGTGCCGTCAGTTCGGAACGCATTCGTGCTCGCATTTCGCAGACGGTCCTAGCCAACGCCTCGCGCTCTCTCGGCACAGCCAGAACCTCTCGGCGAAGCGCCTCCAATCGCTCGCGAAGCGCGACATCCCCGGCAACGGGCCGCGCCCGCACCAACGCCTGATGCTCCCATACCCACGCTGACTCCAACTGGTAACGCCGGAGCCCTGCAAAACTGGTGGCGACCAAGCCGGACTCACCGTCTGGTCTTAACCGAAGGTCGACCTCATACAAGCGCCCCGAGTGAGTGCGGGCGGACAGCACGTGAACAACTCGCTGCGCGAGCCGCGTGTAAAACCGCGTATTGTCGATGACGCGTGGCCCGGCTGTTTCCCCCTCAGCACCGTCAAATACAAAAACCAGGTCTAAATCAGATCCATAGCTCAGTTCCAGACCGCCCAGCTTGCCGTAAGCCATCACCGCAAAACCCGTTGAGTGACCCTGCGGCTCACCGTAGCGACTTATCAACTCTGCGCGGGCCACGGCCACGGCTTGTTCGATCATCAGCTCAGCCAGAAAGGTCAGATTGTCACTCACCTTCATGAGTGGCAGCGTGTTGGTCAGCTCACTGGCCGCGACCCGAAGCACCACACCCTCCTTGATGCGACTCAGCGCGCTCATCTGCCCCTCGAGATCCTCTTCAGGTATCCGGAGCAATTGTTGCCTCACCAGGGACTGCAACTCATCCCGGCTTGGCGCGCTGTACAACGTCGACTCATGGAGCAACTCATCCACGAGCTCCGGGCGGGAGGCTAATCTATCCGCAATCCATGTGCTTGCTGCAACAAGGGAGAGCAAGTGCCCCAGTGCTCCGGGGTTTTCCTGCAACAGCACGAGGTATGCGCTTCGGCGGCATACCGCCTTGATGAACGGCAGACTGCGGATAAGCGCCTGATCTGGATCGCGACTCGTTGCTGCGGCCTCACAAAGTAGCGGGAGAAATCCCTCGAGCCTGCGTCGCCCCTCGGGTTGCAACGCAGCGATCCAGGCGCTTTCCAAAAGCCCTTCCAATGCGGCCCAGCTTGCCTCAGGTCGGTGAAAACCCATTTCGCTGAGTGACGACTCGTTGAGATCGGCGAAGGTGATGCGCGGGCCCCGCTTAGCCACTTCGCCATGCGTCGTGACCTTTGACGCGGGCTCAGCGATCAGGTCGTTAAAAAGTGAACCGACCTCTCTGCGTGCCTCAACGAGGCGCGCCTGAAGTGTGTCCCAGTTCGCAAAACCCGCTAACAATGCCAGCTGCGCGCGCTCCAAAGGCGAGTCAGGTATTGCCTGAGTTTGTTTATCCCGCATCGCCTGCAAGGCGTGCTCAACTCTACGCAACAGTCGGTAGTGCACCGCCAAGCGCTCAGCTTGCTCGAAGGGGAAGATGCCCGCCTGCGATAACGCTGGCAAAGCGTTGAGCAGGGGCCTCAGTCGAAGCTCAGTGAGCCGACCACCGTGAATCAGCTGAAGGCTCTGAGCGACAAATTCGATCTCTCGAATACCGCCTGCTCCGCGCTTCAAATCCGTTTCTATGCCGAGTCGCGCCACCTCGGCACGCATCATGGCCTTCATCTCGCGAAGCGCGGCAATCACCGAAAAGTCGGTGTAACGGCGATAAACAAAAGCATCCAGCATTCCCACTAAGGCGGCTCTTGCCGCCGGGCTCCCGGTGACAGGCCTCGCCTTGATCATGGCGTAGCGTTCCCACTCGCGACCCTGCTCCTGGTAGTAAACCTCCAGCGCGCTGTAGGCACCCACCAGCGCGCCACTGTCCCCATAGGGCCTGAGCCTCATATCAACCCTGAAGACAAAACCATCCTCCGTGACGGCATCAAGCAGGCGGATCACCATCTGACCCAGCCGGGTGAAATAGGACTGATTGTCGAGCTGCTGTGCCCCCCCCTCGGTCATGCCGGCCTCTGGGTACGCAAAAATGAGGTCTATATCAGAGGAAAAATTAAGCTCTTCGCCTCCAAGCTTCCCCATCGCCAGCACGACCAGTGACTGGGGTGTACCCGACTCCTTTCCGACAGGGGTGCCGTGCTTTTTCTGCAACGTGACGTCAGCGAAGCTGAGCGCGGCACGGATGGAGCAATCTGCGAGCGCGCTGAGCTCGCTGCTGGACGTGTCGATCGACGAGAGCTGCGCCGTATCTCGCCAGAAAATCCGCAACATCTGCTGATGACGAAAACGACGGAGTCCCGCCATCACGGATGCCTCGCTTTGTGGCTCGGTCAATACCTTTGCGAGCGCGTCGTCCCAATCTTCGGGACCCCAGTTGCGCTCTGATAAAAGGCCGCCCTCAGCAAGCTGAGTGCAAAGCCAGTCGCAGTGACGTGCAATCTGCTCGACGAAGAAATCACTTCCAGCCAGCATGGATTCCAGCGCGACCAGTTGGCCCTGTGCTCGAGCCAGCTCCATGAGGTTTGTTACCAGACCCTCTCCGAGACGTGCCGTCAGTCGGCTCATCGCGTCGCGCACGCAATCCGTTTGCCAATCCGGCATGTTGGGCGCTACCGACATATATTGACCCGGATCCTCAATGAGACTGG
>WTHO01000098.1 GCA_011523115.1 Halieaceae bacterium
TGCTGAAGATGATCTGTGGCGTGATCGCCCACCATGTTGAGTATGGGCGACCCAGCGCGCTGCGCGTTATGTAGGTTGGCCATCCCGTTGGCGAAACCCGGACCCAGATGGAGCAAGGTGAGGGCGGGTTTGTCGGCCATGCGCCCGTATCCGTCGGCTGCGCCCGTTACGACGCCTTCGAATAAACACAGCACCGCGCGAATACGAGGTTGTTTGTCCAGCGCCGCCACCAGCTGCATTTCAGAGGTGCCAGGATTGGCAAAGCAGGCGTCAACGCCGTGACGCGCCAAGGCATTGATCAGTGACTCAGCGCCGGTGCAGAGCCCGGTCTTACCTTGCAGGTCTGTCATTCGATCGACTCAGTCACCATAAATGTCGCATCGTCCGTGAACTCACGAAATTGAGCAGCCACCTCCTGCATTGTCTCGGTGCCAACCGCGCTCATGAAGCGGTCCATATCATCGACCTGTATCAGTTCAACGTAGGCGTATGGCACGTCTGGTGAACCGCCCAGTAGCCCCTCGCTCCTGAGTACTTCAAACCCTCCGACGCCGTCCAGTCGGCGCACATTGGGGATATCGACATCCCGCGCCCACTGCTCGTAAGTTTCTCGGTTCGCCCCTGCCTTCAGGTTGAATAGCACAACAATCGTAGTCATGGTCTCTCCTTGCTCTGAGTTGCTCGCGCCGGTCCGTCTCCAGCCAAGCTCATTGGGTGGGTCTGTTGGTGTCAGCTACAAACCCTGCCATCCTTGTCTCTGTCCGGAACTTAAACATATCATCAAACCGAATTCGCGAGCCTACGAGGGCTGCCATGAGTCGATCACGTCAATGCAAACTGCGGGCATCCCAGCGCCATCCGGGTAGACCCCGACGCACTGAGGGATCAGCACTGCTCCCTGCCAGGAGTGCCAGGAGTGCCAGAGTGGAATCAATTGAAGATTAAGGCCCCACTGCACCGGCTTGTCTTGGGTGGGCGATACGCGCAATGACCAATCCTTTCTACCCCAACCTTTTCAGCCCCGTTGAGCTGGGTGGGTATACGCTGCGGAATCGGATCATCCATGCGTCGATCGTGACGCAGTATGTGGTGAACCACGCGCCCAGCGAGAAGTTGCTGAATTACTATCGGTCGAGGGCGGCGGGGGGTGCGGCTGCGATTATCACGGAGCCCATCGCCATGACGGCGCACAATCGACTGTCCAGTCGATTGCGCGCTTGGGACGACGCCGGTCTGGATCAACTGAAGCTCGCCGCCGACACCGTATCGGCTGAAGGCGCCTTGTTGATGGGGCAGGTACAGGATTCGGGGCGGGGCCGTCATTCCGTGGGCCGAAATGATGGTGCGGTGGGGGCCTCTGCATTACCCGATGATTTGAGTTGGACCGTGCCCGCTGAGCTCAGCGCGATGGAAATCGAGGACATGATTGATGACTGGGCGAGGGGGTGCGCGCGGCTGCAATCGGCCGGTTTTGCCGGGGTCGAGATCTCAGCCGGGCATGGGCATCTCTTCCACCAGTTTTTATCCCCGTGGTCGAATCGACGGCAAGACGACTATGGCGGGGATCTAGCCGGACGGACGCGGTTCCTGTGTCAGCTGATCAGCGCCATTCGCGCCGAATGCGGGTACCCCTTCATTATCGGGCTCAAGCTTCCTGCTGACGATGGCGTCCCGGGCGGTATTGATCTGGAGCTTGCCAAAGACATCGCCGGACGGTTAGCGGAGCAGCGTGCTGAGTTCGACAGCTGGACTTGGGTGTGGGGTGCGCACGCGCGCTCACTGTATCGACACCTGCCCGATGCGCACGGAGAGCGGCACCCTTATCTGTCCGACATCGCAGCCCTTCGTCAAGCGGCTCCGGACATACCGACTGGTGCAATCGGTTACATCACGGATCCCAACGAGTGCGAGACAGCCCTCAGTGACGGCACGGCAGATCTGGTATTTCTCGGACGCCCGTTGATCACTGATCCCGCCTTTCCGAGAAAAAGCGAGCAGGGCAGGGAGGCTGATATCCGCTATTGCGTCTCCTGCAATACCTGTTGGCGTAGCATCATCGACGGAAGTGGGCTCGAATGCGATAACAATCCTCGGGTCGGTAGCGTTGACGAACATGATTGGCAACCAACCAGGGTAGACAGCCCAAAACATATTGTAGTGGTGGGCACTGGCGTGGCCGCATTGGAAGCGGCCCATACCGCGGCCCGCAAAGGGCACCGAGTGAGCGTGGTTGGAGATTACGAGAGATTGGGTGGAAAAACGTCGCTCCATGCCGCGCTACCCGGAGGCGAGAATCTGTCCAGCGTCTACGACTATCAATACCTGATGGCGATGAGATACGGGGTGGAGTTCACTCTGGGCCGGCAAGCGGCTGCGGAGGATATACTGGCTCTGAGGCCTGATCAGGTGATTTTGGCAACGGGCTCGCGGAGCGGGCAGCCTCCCTGGCTTGACGATGAATGGGCTATGTCAGGTTTGATCCCCAGTGCCAGAGAGATGGCGGCTGACCTGCTCGAGCGTCAAGACGTGACCGAGGGCCGCGCAGTGCTTGTTGATCAGGATCACTCTGAGATGACTTACGCCATTGCTCAATTGCTGGCAAAGCGCTTCACCGCCGTCACGATCGTGACGTCCAGAGAGCGGATCGGCCATGACGTGTCACTGATCAACCGACAGGGAATCTATCAGCGACTCCATGATCTGGGCGTGGAGATACTCTGCAATGTGGAGCCAGTGAGCCTTGAAGCCTTGGAAGAGGCCCAGCTACAGCTACGCAACGTCTACAGTGGTGCGAAGCACATCATTGACAACGTTGTCGCTGTGACACACGCGAGCAGCCGAATTCCAAATAACGCGTTACAGGCGCCATTGGAGGCCGCCGGACTTGAGGTAATACTGGCGGGGGATTGTCGGGCACCTCGTTCGCTGTTGGCAACGACACGGGAAGCCTACGAGCTGGCAAATCGCCTATAGGACCGGGACAACCCGCCGCGCAAGGCCGCGTCGGACCAGACGCGACCCCAGTGCTTCACGCCAAGCGGCAGAGTACGCGGGACCGGTATCCGCCCACTCCGGGGTTAAGGCCCCGAGACGGTGTAGCGCCGAGAGATCGTAGATCGGTTCTCAGGGTAGAACCCGGGTGGTCTCATCGTTTCTCTCGAGAAGTCCTCAGCCTGATCGAGGTAGTGGGGTGATGAGGCGTCCGTCATGTGGCTGCCGTACTGATGCGTGCCTTGGATGTTGTGACGTCCATCTGCGGTCCATTCAATCAGATAGTAAAGGCCATCACCTGCCACCACGGTGAGGTGATCATCTTTCTCATCGAGCCTCTCGGCATACATGGCGCGTAAGGTGTCGGGCCCACCTGCTGCGTCCCACTTACGGTCGCCCCTGCCGTGTTGTTGTACCGAGCCCCACTCAGGATCGAGACGACCCGACACGTCTCGGACAGACTTCATGCACTGATGCAGGGTTTCGCGGGCGTCAGGCAGTGCGACCTGCGACCTCTCTGCCTGCCATTCTTCAAGCAAAATGCAGACTCCAAGTGCCGCGTGGCGATTTTGTTTGTCAGTTTGGAGATTCCATCCGCCAATCAGCGCGATGGCTTCCGCTTCCTCTGGACTGTTTGGCTTCAGGTCGGCCACCAGTGCAAGATAGCGGTAGCCGCGGTAATCCGGTGAGTAGGCATTGTCGTGCTTGATGTCACTGAACTCGTCGAATGAGATGGCACTGTCAGCATTGAGCAGCTCGAGCCCGCGAACTGCGCGATTGGTCATTCTGGTCGGCCAGCCACTCTCCTTGGGATAGGCTGAAATATCGGGATTGCTCCCCTCGGCACTAATTTGAAATGGCGACTGGTTGGCGCTGTGAAGGTAGCCCGAGGGGGGGTTGGTGATGCTGGGCAGACTCTCAAGCGGCAGATAGCGATCCCAGATCAAATCGCTGCGATCGCCGGGCAGATATTGATCCCATCGCCATCCGGCTGCGCGGTCTGGCATCATGGCGTTGTGAATGAAATAGATGTCGCCGTCAGCATTGGCGTAGACAAAATTGAAGCTGGCAATGTGTTGTAGTGCCATCGCATTGCGCCATTCATCGAATGAGCGCGCAGCGCTCATGGCCAACCACTGCTCTACCTGCCGGATTTCCCCCATACCCGCATAGCGTATGGCATAGGTACCATGATCAGTCTTCATGACGGGCCCATGAACCGAACGATACCCGGTCTCCTTGACCGTCCAGGGGAGCCACCCCCATAACTTCACTTTGATGCGGATCTCAAAGGCCTCAAGTTCACGCCACTCGCCGTCCAACCGGTAACGGTTCTCGTCATCGGGGTCGATATCCAGCACAAACACGTCAACCAAGTCCGGCTGATTAACGGTCGCCCCCCAACCGTGATGTTCGTTGAAACCCACCCCGAGCGTTGGCGCGCCGATAAACAGACCTCCCATGACATTGAGGCCCTCGCCGCTTTGCAGATGGGCCTCGTACCACGAGACCGGGCCAGTCAGCGGTTGATGAGAATTGATCATCAACATTGTCGAGCCATCGAGGCTGCGCGAGGGTGCTATCGCCGTGGCGTTTGAGCCCAGCGTGATGGCGGTCGCGGGTAAGGCGGGTGCATCGCTGATCTCAAACTGACGTGTCTCGGCGCGCAATGCCGTGAGTGGTTTCTCGAACCCGTAGAAGAGAAGATGCCGGAACATATGGGCGGCAATCACGTCCTGCGGTGTGACGGGCAAGACGTCGAGCGAGACGCGTTCAGGGTACTTTGCTGCAAATGCATTGAAACCGGCGGCAAAGGCGTCCAGATATGCACGCGTCTCTGGCTTCAGCACACGCTCATAATCGCTCTCGATCGTATCCCAGAACCCCAGCCACTTGATGAGGTAATCGGTGACCGCAGCGTCCCGGCCGAAGTAGCTCGCCGCAGTGCCGCGATAGTAGGGGAGGGTCTCTTCGAGGATTTCCCAACCGTCCTCCGCTTGAGCCCATGCCAGGCCAAACGCCATGTCGGCGTCGGTCTCGCCATAGATGTGGGGCACGCCCAACGCATCTCGCTCAATTGACGCCTCCCAGGCCTGGCTGACCGCGCTGACCAGTAACAGGCAACTGCCCAGCAGCCATGTGATCAGAGAGTAGGGCAGGCCTCTCGTGCAGGAAGGACGGGTGCTGAACACCCCAGCGGTGCACGCAAGCGTGTCCCAGGGCCCCTGTGGGGTGCCTGTGAAAATGATGAACGGTTTATTATCGCGCGCGGTGCAGATCACAAACCTGATACGTAAGCGGCGAGATTTCCGATGTCTTGATCGGTCATGGGTTTAGCCACCGGATACATCATGGCTGACTGCGCACCACGTTCTTCGCCAGCCCGATAAGCCGTCAGCTTCGCGACGATATCTGAATCCGCTTGCCCTGCCAGCATGGGCCCTATACCCCCCTCGCCACGACTTCCGTGGCAGGCGATGCATTGCCCATAGTATTTCTCTCCCAGCGCAGCAGGTGAGGCGGCGGCTAACGCGAGTTGTTTCGCCTCCTCGACAGCTGCGATGCTGCCGCCATTCTCCGCTTTCCAGTCCTCGTAGCATTCCCCGACGCACTGGTTGCGGTTACCCGTCCAGTCGGCGTTATTGCTGTGGGTGCCGGCCCAAATCAAACCCGATACAACGACAACAAAAGCGGCGATAAGCG
>WTHO01000159.1 GCA_011523115.1 Halieaceae bacterium
AATCGAGCTGCTGTTCCGTGCCCACCTCCAGAAACGTCAGTGGTAATAGAAAGCCGGGGTCCGACGGCACATTTTCCGACATCCACGCCGACACTTCCTCGCGAAACGCATTCAGCGCCGCTTTGTTATCACTCATGGTATTGCTCCTGCAGTCCCAGATTTTGTTGTTTGTCGATTTTGTTATGTGTATTCGCCGGCGCAGTGTGGCACACGGCATGCAAAATTGTCAGCAGTCACCGCCGCCGCGACGCCCTATTTTCAGCTCAGCCAGGCGATGCTCAAGTCGAGTCGCAAATGGTTCGTACCTACAGGCCATATTGCCTCGTTGCGAGGTCGCGCATGATTTCTTCGGAGCCTCCGCCAATGGCGTTCACACGCACCTCGCGATAAATCCTCTCGACCCGATTACCTCTCATATACCCCAGCCCGCCAAGAATTTGCATTGCCTCGCGCGCGCAGAACTCCATCACTTCGCTCGCTTGAACCTTGAGTAACGCGATATCACCGGGATTAGGGGTGCCGGCCTCTATCGATTCGTAGCACAAGCGAATGTAGGCCTGGGTGGCGTTCAGCTGTTGCTTCATTTGTGCAATTTTGTGACGAATCACCTGATGATCCGCCAAGCGCTTGCCGAAGGTTTTACGCTCTGTGGCCCACGCAACGGCCTCTTCAAGGCAAACCCGGCCATAGGCCTCCATCGCCGCAGCCATGCCCATGCGCTCGCTGTTAAAGTTGGTCATGATGACCCTGAAGCCCTCGTTCTCTGCGCCGATCAGATTGGCTACGGGCACACGCACCTCATCGAAGTAGAGTGTCGCCGTATCTGACGCCCACCAGCCCATTTTGCGATCCAAGGGCGTGCGGGAGAAACCCTCGGCATCCGTCGGGATGAGTAACATCGAGACGCCGCCAGCGCCGGATCCGCCAGTCCGTACAGCGGTCGACACCCAATTGGCGCGCATGCCGCCCGTAATGTAGGTTTTGCTACCGCTGACCACGAAGTGATCGCCGTCGCGCACCGCGGTGGTGGACAGATTGGCCACATCCGAGCCACCGCCCGGCTCGGTGATGCCCAGCGAAATCCATTTCTCACCCTTGAGGACTGGCGGCGCCACCTCTGCCTGCATCCACTCAGGGCCCCAGTTGATCACCGGGGGAAGACCAATGCCATGAACCATGAGTGATGCGCTGATACCCCCTACGCCCACCCTCGAAAGCTCCTCATTCACGATCCAGGAGTGCCAGCTGTCGGCGGATGTGCCGCCGAATTGCTCGGGGTATCCCAGCCCCAACAGCCCCACCTCGGCCGCCTTCGGCCACAGCTCACTGGGGATGGCTCCCGCCTCATCCCATTCATCGGCAAAAGGCATGATCTCGGTATCGATAAAACGTCGAAGCGCCCCCCGCCAGGCGTCATGTTCCTCGGTGAAGTGCGGGTTGGCTAAGCGCGCGCTGTCAAAATCAAGACTCATGGTCAGGTCCTTTCTCTGGCTGCGGGGATCTAGGGGCTTTGACCCGAAGGGCCTTTGTTTTACGCATTGATCAAGGGCGAGTCAATTCGCGTATAAGGTACAATCGCGGCCCGAAGCCACCCACGCTCGGGCGTCAAGATCAGAGAGTCAGCGCTCAGGAATCCACTATGAAATACCTCGGGCAGTCCGATTATCAGCATGCGACGGTGCCCCGTATCGGCGTCCTGCTGAGCAATCTTGGGACTCCTGAAGCGCCCACAGCGAAAGCACTGAGACCCTACCTGAAGCAGTTTCTGTGGGATCCCCGTGTCGTCGAGGTGCCGCGACCGATTTGGTGGCTGATTCTGAATGGCATTATCCTCAACACGCGCCCCAAACGATCTGCAGAGGCCTACTCGGCGGTCTGGAACGAGCGCGGCTCCCCTTTGCTGGCGCACCTCGAGGATCAGGTGGCGGGGGTGTCAGAGCATCTCAAGGCGCGGCACGGGGACCAGTTCGTCGTGCGGGGTGCGATGCGCTACGGTTCACCCGCCATCGCCGATGTCCTGACAGAGATGTTCGATGCAGGCGTTCAGAAACTGGTGGTCTTACCCCTTTATCCCCAGTACGGAGGCCCGACCACTGGCTCGACATTTGACGAGGTGAGCAGTGACCTGGCGCGAAGACGGTGGCTACCCGCACTGCGTTTTATCAGCTCCTACCACGATGACCCCCGCTACATCGCCGCCGTTGCAGACAGCATTCGCGCACATTGGGAGACACATGGGCGCGCGGAAAAACTGTTGCTGTCCTATCACGGCATGCCCAAGCGGTATCTTACCGAGGGCGATCCTTACCACTGCCAGTGCCACAAAACCTCCCGACTGATTGGAGAACAGCTCGAACTGTCTGAGGGCGAGATGATCACCACCTTCCAATCTCGTTTTGGCCGGGAGGAATGGCTGCAACCTTACACTGACGAGACGCTGCAAAATCTGCCCGGCGAGGGCGTCACCTCGGTACAGGTGGTTTGCCCCGGTTTCTCTGCAGATTGCCTTGAGACCATTGAGGAAATTGGCATGGAGAACCGAGACTTCTTTCTCGAGGCAGGCGGCACTCGCTACGAATACATACCGTGCCTGAACGCCCAGGACCGCCACCTGAGCGCCTTGACTGATCTGATCAGCGAAGAATTGGCGGGCTGGCTTAACAGCGAGCAGAACCCGGAACGCACAGAACAGTTGGCGCGCCAGCTCGGCTCACCCCGCTAGCGTCGCTCAGTGTGCGGGTTCCAGAAAACCCAGAGCAAAGGCAATACCCACCCCCAGCAAAAAGAGCAGTGTCAGCCTGAGGCGGTCATGACTGTGAAACTGCACCTCAGGCAGCAAGTCACCCAAGGCAATACAGATAAAGGCACCCGCGGCGAACGCCAGCGCGGCGGGTAGTAACCCCTCGTGGGGAGCAAGCGACGTTGCACCAAAATAAAATAGCGCCGCCGTGAGGGGGCACAATAATGCAAAGACAATTGCCGCGCTCCAGCGGCTGAATGAAGACCACCCTCTCGCACCCATTACTGTCTCGATCGACAGGGCATCCAGCGGCTTGTGAAGCAGTATCGCGAGAAATACGCCCACACCCGCCAACGTCGCACCCGGTACCGCACCGATAAGCACCGCACCGAGGGCAATGCCATCGACAACCGTATGGACACACAGTCCTGCGAACAACCCGATGGCGCCCATTGCCTGCTCGGGCAGGTGGGCATGGTCGTGGGCGTGGGCGTGATGGTGCTCATCGGGGGACGTCAGGTCACAGTCCGCCGCCGCACTCGCAAAATCATGCTGGTGAAAATGAAACCAACGGAGAAGCAGCAACATGAAGATGAGACCCGACAGCGTCCAGATCATGACCGTGTCAATTGCGCCGGCCGCGACAAAGGCATGCGGTATCAAATGGAGCAAGGCCACGCCCAGCATGAGCCCGGATATCAGGCTCAATACCATTTGGGTGCGATTGTGGGTCATGCGCAGTAGCCGCGGCAGGCCACTCCCCAGCAGGGAAGCAAGGAACAGCGCAGCGCCATACAGCAGGAGTAGAGATGCCCCGGTCATTACGCTAGCCACCCACCAGATTATCCCGATGAATCAGCTCCTCCTCGCCGCGATAGCCCAGTACCGACTCGATATCGGCAGAACCCTTGCCGGCCAGCACTCTGGCCTCCTCGCTCGAGTAGTTCACGAGGCCCCGCGCGCGCTCGCGACCTGCGCTGTCAATGCAGGAGACGAGATCACCCCGCTGAAAATCTCCCGAAACACTGACGACACCAATGGGTAACAGCGATCGCCCCTGATCCGAGACACCCCGGACAGCGCCATCATCCAGTACCAATTTGCCCTGGGCATGCAGCAGGCTGGCCAGCCACTGCTTCCGCGCACTTTGTGGTCGGCGATGGGTTTGCAGAAAAGTCCCCAGCGGCACACCCTCGGCGATTTGCGCAATGACATCTGGCTGCCGTCCATTGGCAATGATCGTGGCGGTGCCTGAACGCGCCGCAAGACGCGCCGCGCTCAATTTGGTCGCCATCCCACCGCGACCCAGAGCGCTACCCTCGCCCGCCATTGCATCCAGCGCGCTGTCGTGAACGTCTGCGGTCTGGATCAGCTGCGCATCCACGGCGTGCCGTGGGTCACTGTCCATTAAGCCGTCCTGATCGGTGAGGATCAGTAACGCATCGGCATCCACCAAATTAGCCACCAGTGCTGCCAGCGTATCGTTGTCCCCGAGTCGGATTTCATCGGTGACGACCGTATCGTTCTCGTTGACGATCGGCAGCACGTTCATGGCCAACAGCGTGCTGAGCGTGCTGCGAGCGTTGAGGTAGCGATCCCGGGCGCGCACGTCCGCATGGCTCAACAAAATCTGTGCCGTGGTCACACTGTGGGGGCTGAGATGCTCCTCGTAGGCGCGCACCAGCGCCGACTGCCCAACCGCGGCGGCAGCTTGAGACAAGTGCACCTCGCGGGGACGTTCTGTGAGATTCAGGCGCGCGAGGCCGGCTACAATCGCTCCGCTGGAAACCAATACCACGTCGCGGCCCCGGGACCGGAGCGCCACGAGTTGATCAGCCAACATTTTGACCACCGATGCGTCCAAACCGCGACCATCATTGGTCAGCAACGCACTGCCCACCTTGATGACCCAGCGTCGAGCATCAGTGAGAAGCCGTCGGTCGGATTGTCCCACCGCGCCGGTCAATGCCGGTACTCCACTTCCACTTCGGCGTCGTCATCCTCCATGCCGTCACGAGCACGTGCGCGCGCCTGTGCTCTCGCAGCCTGCAGGTCAGCAATGCGCTCCCGGGCCTCCTGCTGCATTTGTTCCTGCGCGGCAATTTCGGCCTGCTCGGCCTCTGGATCGGCGCGCATGGCGGCCGCCTGCGCCTCCAGATGCGTCATCAGATCGCCGCACAAGGAGTCGGTATGCAGGCCCGCCACTGCGGAGACTTCATAGACAGGCCCACGCCAATTCAGAGCGGAGACAACGCGCTCACGGCAGGCTGCAAGGGCATCGGCGTCGACGAGGTCTATCTTGTTCAACACAAGCCACCGGGGTCTGGCTGCCAGCGCAGGACTGAAGCGCTCCAACTCACGCACCACTGCGCATGCCGCATCAGCCGGGTCACTACCGTCAATCGGGGCAACATCAACGAGATGCAATAGCACGCGATTGCGGGTCAGATGCTTCAGAAAACGGATCCCCAGCCCGGCCCCTTCGGACGCCCCCTCAATCAAGCCGGGGATATCGGCCGCCACAAAAGAGCGATGGGCATCGACCTTGACGACCCCCAGGCTCGGAATCAGAGTCGTGAAAGGATAGTCGGCCACCTTGGGTGTGGCCGCCGAAACGGCTCGAATCAGGGTTGATTTTCCAGCATTGGGGAGCCCCAACAGGCCAACATCGGCGAGCACTTTGAGCTCGAGCTTGAGCTTGCGCGACTCGCCTTCAGTACCCGGAGAGCTTTGGCGCGGCGCCCGATTGATGCTGGACTTATAACGCGTGTTGCCCAACCCATGAAAGCCGCCCTGAGCAACCAATAACCGCTCGCCAGCCTCGCGAATGTCACCCAAAATCTCGCCGGTTTCATCATCCAACACCGTCGTACCCAGAGGCACCGGCAGGACAAGATCCTGACCGGACTTTCCTGAACAGTTCCGGCCTCGTCCTGCCTCACCATTTTCGGCGCGAAACCGTCGGGTATAGCGGTAGTCAATCATGGTATTCAGCGCCACATCGCCCTCGAGGAACACCGAGCCACCATCGCCACCATCGCCACCGTCTGGACCTCCTTTAGGCACGAACTTCTCGCGGCGAAAGCTCACGCAGCCATTACCGCCTTTTCCGGCGGTGACGTCGATTGTGGCTTCATCAACAAATTTCATGGTCTGGCCTGATGGGGTTCTTACTCAGCTAGGGCAAAAAAAAACCTCGCCGGCTGACGAGGTTTCTCTGATCCAATGGCGCCCGGGTTACGCCGTAACGATACGGACCTGCTTGCGATTCTGCGGCCCGCCGTTGAAAAATTCTACTTTGCCATCAGCCGTGGCGTAAAGGGTGTGATCTTTGCCTACTCGGACATTCTCGCCCGCATGGAAACGCGTTCCGCGTTGGCGGACGATGATGCTCCCCGCGGAGACCGCTTGACCGCCATAGGCCTTGATACCAAGCCGCTTACTCTCGGAATCGCGGCCGTTACGGGTGCTACCGCCTGCTTTCTTATGCGCCATTTCTCGTGTCTCCTGTCAGCCGTTGATCGCCGTGATCTTGACCTCGGTGTACCACTGCCGATGGCCCGTCTCCTTACGGTGATGCTTACGTCGATTGAATTTCACGATGCGAATCTTCTCGTGCCGGCCGTGGCCAACGATCTCTGCCGTCACCTTTCCGCCCTCGACCAGAGGTGCTCCGATTTTCACGTCGCTACCCGACCCCACCATCAAAACTTCGTCAAACTCGATGGTTTCTCCGGTAGCGGCTTCAATCTTTTCCAGCTTGAGCTGCTCGCCTTCTTCGACGCGGTGCTGCTTGCCACCGCTTTTGATCACTGCATACATGTTGTTGTCCTCTCAGTTAGCCTGCTCGCAAATGAGGCCGCGCCAGCGCGGGGCAGAGTCCAGGCACCGAAATCCAACCCTGAGGTCGGACCAAGGGCGCGAAAGATACGCGCTAAGCGGGTTTAGCGCAAGTGTGAGAAATAGGCTTTCGCGTGCCTCGGCGCCAAACATCACGCGTTGGACGCGATAGCACGCGTCCGAACCAGCACTGCGGCAGCAATCGCGGCGTGGCAGGCACCGCCTCTCCAGCCTATACTTGCACAGGATTCCGGGGGTGTGGTGTGAATGTAGCCATCAAAGACAGCGTCGCGGCCGAATTTGCGCAGGTCGATGATGTCATCGTGGAGCTGCTGCAGTCCGATGTAGAGCTGGTGGAAAATATTGGCCACTACATCGTGAAAGCGGGCGGCAAGCGCATGCGGCCGCTGCTGGTTTTGTTGTCTGCCAAGGCGCTGGGGGGTATCGATGACGCCCATATCCGCTTCGCTGCGGTCGTAGAGTTCATTCACACAGCGACACTATTACACGACGACGTCGTGGACCTTTCCACCCTGAGGCGCGGCATGCCTACAGCCAACGCTGAATTCGGCAATGCGCCCAGCGTGTTGGTTGGCGACTTCATTTACACCCGGGCGTTCCAGCTGATGGTTGGGCTTGGCAACATGCCCCTGCTAGAGCACATGGCGGAGACGACCAACACGATCGCTGCCGGTGAGGTCATGCAGCTCGTGCATGCCGGTGACCCTGACACGCAAGCGGAGCAGTATCAGGAAATTATTCGCCGCAAGACAGCCGCGCTCTTCGCCGCGGCCTGTCATGGTGCCGCGCTGTTGCATAACACCAGCACGGCGAAGGCCGACGCGCTTCACGACTACGGCATGCACCTTGGCATTGCGTTTCAGCTGGCAGACGATCTTCTCGATTATGCAGGTGATCCGGAGCAGACGGGCAAGAACGTGGGTGATGACCTGGCTGAGGGGAAGATTACCTTACCGCTGCTTCACGCGATGAAAGTGGGCAGTGAGGCCGACCGCCGTTTCGTCGCGGATACTCTGCGCAACAAGGACGGGAGCGCTTTTGCCGACATCATGTCTATCGTGAAGCGAACTGGTGCGATCGAGGCAACCAGAGAGGCCGCGCTGGAACACCAGACTCAGGCTAGTAACGCACTGGACATGCTTGGACAAAACGAGGCGACGGTGGCACTGAGCGAGATGGCGAGCAGAGCGGTAGACCGTCGAGGCTGATGACCATTTCCCCGCCGCCCCTCCACGAAGCGCTGGTCCAATCGGCCTCAGCATTGAAGGTGCAGCGGGTAGAGCACCTGTTTGACACGACCCCCGACCGCGCCACGCATTATCGCTGCCAGAGTGCAGGGGTCACGCTGGATTTCTCAAAGCACCTGTTGGACGACAATGCTAGGTCGACCCTGTTGGAGCTGGGACGCCTGCGAGCCCTGCCGGAGGCTTTCACCTCGCTCATCGGTGGCGACATGATCAATAGCTCCGAGCAGCGCCCCGCCCTGCACACTTTGCTTCGCGGGACCGCGAGGGAACGTCACCCCGAAAAATCGGCCGCCGTTGAGGAGACGCTAGCGCGCATGGCGTTGCTCGTAGAGCGGATTCACAGTGGAGAATCAATCGGTTTTACCGGCAAACGTTTCACCTCCGTGGTCAATCTGGGAATCGGCGGCTCGGATCTGGGCCCTCGATTGATTTGTGAAGCACTCAAAGACGAAGGAACGCCGCTCAGCGGCTATTTTGTGGCCAACATCGACCCAGATGACCTGGACCGAACGCTGGTTGGGCTGGATCCGGAGACCACGCTGTTTGTCATTTGCTCCAAATCCTTCACCACAGAAGAAACACTCTCCAACGCAAGACGGGCCACTGCCTGGCTGAAGGCTGCTGGGGCGCAGGAGGGCGCACTGGGACAACACTTGATCGCAGTGACTACACAGGTCGCCGAGGCGGGTGAATGGCATATTCCCCCTGAGCGATGCTTCCCGCTATGGGACTGGGTGGGCGGTCGCTACTCGCTATGGTCTGCCGTTGGGATCAGTGTCGCCCTCGCACTGGGCTGGCAGACCTTCGAGAGGCTGCTGGAAGGCGCGCGAGTAATGGACACGCATACCGGTGAGGCACCCCTCCCCGAGAATTTGCCCATGGTCATGGCGCTACTCGAGCTCTGGCAGACCCATTATCTTGGCGCCAACACCCACGTTGTCCTGCCCTATGCCCAGAAACTGGCTCACTTACCTGACTTTCTGCAGCAGCTGACCATGGAGAGCAACGGCAAGCGCGTCTCACCCTCCGGGGAGCCACTTGAGTACGATACTGCGCCGGTGCTCTGGGGATCAGCAGGGACCATTGGCCAGCATTCCTATTACCAGTTACTGCATCAGGGAACCCGGTCGTTCAGCGCCGACATCATCCTGCCACTGCGCTCAGGCGAGGGTGATCGTCAGGCACGTTTAGCCCTCGCCGCTCATGCGCTGGCACAGAGTCGCGCGCTGATGGTTGGCCGTTCTCCCGAGGAGGCTCGCAGGCTTGGCGCCACGCGCGGGTTTGATGAGACGGCCAGCCAGCAATTTGAGCTACCGGGCAATCACAGTCACTCGCTGCTGTTGCTGGATGCCGTCTCCCCGGAGTGCCTCGGCGCGCTGGTTGCCGCGTATGAGCACAAAACCTATTTTTTGGCCGTGCTCCTGAACCTGAACCCCTTCGATCAGTGGGGGGTGGAACTTGGCAAGGAAATCGCCGGGCAGATGCGAGGATTACTCTCTGACGGGGAGGACAGCGTTGCGGTCGATCCCGCCACGCTCTCCGCGGCACAAGCGTGGCGGATGGCGAATGCTGACTGAGGCCTCAGACGTCGATCAACGCCAGTAGTTCCTGCGTCTTTTCAGTCATCAGCGCGTGATCTTCGCGGGCTTCAACGTTCAGCCGCACCACGGGCTCGGTGTTCGACATTCGCAGGTTGAAACGCCACGCCGCAAACTCCATGCCCAGGCCATCAAGCTTCTCGACAGTCAGCGCGTTGGTCGCGTAGCGCTGCTCAACAGTGGCCAACAGCGCGGCAGGGTCGGCAACCTCTCGATTAATTTCTCCCGAGCAGGGAAAGGCGGCTTCGCGTGCCGCCACCAACTCACCGAGGGATTGGCCTGACTGAGACATCAGACCGGTAATCAACAACCAGGGGATCATGCCACTGTCGCAGTAAGCGAAGTCCCGAAAGTAGTGATGCGCAGACATCTCCCCACCGTATACCGCGTCAACCTCGCGCATCCGCTCCTTGATAAACGCGTGCCCGGTTTTACTGAGCACCGGCTCCCCTCCCCCCGAGCGAGTGATAGCCTGGGTATTCCAGGTCAGGCGCGGGTCATGAACGATGCGCTGCGGGCCCAGGCGCGACAGAAAGGCCTCGGCCAGCAGGCCGACAATGTAGTAGCCCTCGATAAAGTGGCCGGCGCTGTCGAAGAAAAAGCAGCGATCGAAATCTCCATCCCACGCAATACCCAGATCTGCCTGCTCTGCCACCACCCGCTCGGCAGTCGTCGCGCGATTCTCTACCAGTAGCGGATTTGGGACCCCGTTAGGGAAGTGTCCATCGGGCTCATGGTGCACCTTAATGAACTCAAAAGGGAGATGGGGTTCCAGTGCATCAACCACGCGGCCAGCCCCGCCGTTTCCCGCGGTACAGACGATTTTCAGCGGCGCAAGGGTGTCGACGTCGACATAGGACAGCAGATGTTCGATGTACGCGTCCAGCGTCGAGACCGCAGTGAGATTGCCGCGAGAGGCCGCGGGCGTGAAGGCATTGCGCTCCGCCAACGAGCGAATCTCCAGAAGCCCCGAGTCGCCGGAGATTGGCTTTGACCCTTCCCTGACAAACTTCATCCCGTTGTAGTCCTTGGGATTATGGCTGGCTGTCACGGCTATGCCGCCGCCTACACCGAGATGTGCGGTGGCAAAATAAATCTCCTCGGTGCCGCAAAGGCCGATATCCAGCACCGACACACCCTGCTCACGCAAACCCTCAATAAGGGCTGCCTTGATGGATTCGCTGGTTAGCCGAATATCATGCCCCACCACCACCGAGCCGGGCTGGATCACCTCTGCGTAGGCACGCCCGATACGACGGGCCACATCCTCATTCAATTGGTCCGGGATACGCCCGCGAACGTCGTAAGCCTTAAAGCAGTCGAGAGAATCGGTCATCACGACTGACCGTAGTAATGCTCGTAGACGTGCTGAGTAGCCTCGACGAAGCCCGGCACACTGCCGCAATCAAAGCGCAAACCATCGAATTGATAGGCCAGCACCCGGCCTTCACTGGCCTGCACCTGCAAAGCATCCGTCAGTTGCACCTCGCCATTGCGACCGGGCGGCGTGCTGCGAATGATGTCAAAAATGTCTGGCGTCAAAATATAGCGTCCGATCACCGCAAGGTTGGACGGCGCCTCGTCCTGTGGTGGTTTTTCCACCATCTCGGTAACGCGGGTGAGCCCGGTCCGCTCGGCAGTACCCGCAATCACGCCATATTTGTCGATTTCCTGCATGGGTACTTCTTGCACCGCGACAATGGAACATTCGAACTCTCGATAGAGCGCTGCCATTTGGGACAGCACGCCGGGGCCATCCCGGTTTAAACAAAGGTCGTCGGACAACACCACGCCAAAGGGTTGAGCACCAATCAGCGGCTCACCGGTCAAAATAGCGTGGCCGAGCCCCAACATCTCTCGCTGGCGCACCATGGTGAAGACGCCGCGATCGATGACGTCGCGGATGCCCTCGAGATACTGCTCCTTTGAGGAACCCGATATCTGGTGCTCCAACTCGTAACTGATATCAAAGTGATCGGCAATGGCGCGTTTACCGCGACCGGTGACCAACGCGCAGTTCGTCATCCCGGCCTCGATGGCCTCTTCAACGCCGTACTGCACCAGCGGTTTGTTCACCACAGGAAGCATCTCCTTCGGCATGCTTTTGGTGGCTGGCAAGAACCGCGTGCCGTAGCCCGCGACGGGGAACAGACATTTACCAATCATGCAGAGCTTTCCTCTCGGCCATAGACGTCGTCAAACCGAACAATGTCATCCTCTCCTAGATACGAACCAGACTGCACTTCGATCACTTCGAGTGGCGTCTCTCCCCGGTTCGCAAGCCGATGCTTCATGCCGATCGGTATATACGTCGATTCGTCGGGCCCCAAAGTCAATTGCTCGTCACCTCGGATGATGTCGGCTTGCCCCGACACCACAACCCAGTGCTCGGCGCGATGATGGTGCAGTTGCAGAGAGAGTGTTTGGCCCGGGGTGACCGTCAGGCGCTTGACTTGAAATTGCTCACCCACCACCAATGACTCGTAACTGCCCCATGGCCGGTAAACCCGCTGATGAACCGTCGCTTCGGATCGGTCAGCGTCGGACAACCTCTCGACCACCTTTTTAATGTCTTGCATGTGTTCTGTGGCGCCCACCATCACGGCATCAGCGGTCTCGACCACGACCAGATTATCGACGCCAATCGCTGCCACCAGCCGGTTCTCACTCCGCACATAGCTATTGCGAGCGTTTTGCAGGAGGACGTCGCCCTCCGTCACATTCCCGTTAGCATCGCCTGCCCCGATCTCCCACAGCGCAGGCCAGGCCCCGACATCGCTCCAACCGCAGTCCAGTTTGACCACGCCGCCCTCTGACGTGTGCTCCATGACTGCGTAGTCAATGCTGTCAGACGGTGATGTCAGGAAAGCCTCTGCATCAGGGCGGATAAAATCGAGATCATGCTCAGCCTTATCCATCGCCGCTTCGCAAGCGCTGAGCATCTCGGGCTGGTGACTCGCCAGTTCGGCAAGATAGCGATCAGCACGGAAGAGAAACATGCCGCTGTTCCACAGATAATGTCCGGCCGCAACGTATTGCTCTGCGGTAGCCGTATCCGGCTTTTCGACGAATTCGGCCAACTCGTAAAGGCTCTCTGACAAAGCCGCACCGCAGCGCACGTAGCCATAACCCGTTTCGGGCCGGGTAGGCACAACACCGAAGGTCATAAGTTTCCCTTGACGCGCGGGCGCCACCGCCGACGCAACAGCGGCGCGGAAACCGACTGGATCCACTACATGATGATCGGCGGGAAGCACCAGTAGCAACGCTTCTGGATTTTGTCTGGCTTGCAAGGCCGCGAGAGCAATAGCCGGGGCCGTGTTGCGACCTGCGGGCTCCAAAATAATGGTGGCCTCGCCGACCGTCTCCTCGCGGAGTTGCTCCGCGACCATAAACCGGTGCTCTGCGTTACAGACAACCGTCGTCGGGCCGCAGTCGAGGCCGCGCAAGCGCCGCTGCGTCTCCTGCAACATGGAGCCCTCCCCCCCGAGAGGCAAAAATTGCTTGGGTCGCGCGGCTCTGGAGACAGGCCACAATCGGCTACCGACACCACCGGATAACAGGACGGGGATTAACATGAGGACACGGGAATCGCTATCAGAGCCGCGGATACTACTGGAACCACTGTACGGAGTCACTTGCGCCTGACAGCCCCTCCCGGACGCGGCACAACGTGACCGACGCACAGGGTGCCAGACGAGGCGAATCGGGGCACTTTATCTTCACTGATCCGGGTATCTGGAACACACCCCACCCTTCCACTACAATTCACCCCCCAACCCGTGGGTCGTGGCCGTGACTCCCCCAGCCAACCCCTAACGTCTTTCTGGAACCCGAGATGACCGAACACACCGCCTTTGTGCCGCAATCACAGTACGACAAAGCCGAGCTGGTCGCTTGCGGTATGGGCGAGCTCTTCGGCTCGGGCAACGCGCAATTGCCGGTAGACAAAATGTTGATGGTCGATCGGATTACGCACATCAGCTCAGATGGTGGTCAATCCGGCAAGGGCGAGTTGATCGCCGAGCTCGATATTCACCCCGACCTGTGGTTTTTCGACTGTCATTTCCCTGGGGACCCCGTCATGCCGGGATGCTTGGGACTTGATGCCATGTGGCAACTAGTCGGATTTTTTCTGGGCTGGAGAGGCAACCCGGGGCGTGGTCGGGCGTTGGGCTCGGGCGAGGTGAAATTCACAGGGCAAATTCTGCCCAATCACTCCCTGGTGCGATACCACATTCAGATGAAACGGGTTATCGAACGCAAACTGGTCATGGGTATCGCCGACGGTTCGGTATCGGTTGACGGCGACGTGATTTACACCGCGTCGGACCTTCGTGTCGGGCTTTTTCAAAATACGGGGTCAATGTGATGGTAGAACGTGTGGTTGTCACCGGCCTTGGCATCATCTCCTGCCTGGGTAACGACGCCGAGAGCGTCAGGGACGCGCTGTTCAATGGCGCATCAGGCATCTCGCTGCGCCAGGATCACATCGATGCGGGAATGCGTTCTCACATCGCTGGCACACCCAACATAGACCTGTCAGAGCACATCGACCGCAAACAGTGGCGCTTCATGGGTGATGCCGCCGGGTACGCGTATCTGAGCTTGCAGCAGGCCATTGCGCAGGCAGGGCTCACTGAGGAGCAGGTCTCTCACCCCCGCACAGGTATCGTGGCGGGGTCCGGTGGTGCCTCTTCAGCCAATCAAGTCGAGGCGGCAGACATTCTTCGTGATCGCGGTATTCGTCGTGTCGGGCCCTATCGCGTCACGCAGACTATGGGCAGCACCGTCTCTGCATGTCTGGCGACACCCTTTCAGATCAAGGGGGTCAACTATTCGATGTCATCTGCATGCTCAACCAGCGCACACTGCATTGGCCATGCGATGGAACTCATTCAACTCGGTAAGCAAGACGTGATGTTTGCAGGGGGCGGCGAAGAACTTCACTGGACGATGAGTGCACTGTTCGATGCCATGGGTGCGCTCTCCAGCCAGTACAACGACACACCCGAGCGAGCCTCGAGAGCCTACGATGCCGACAGAGACGGATTCGTCATCGCCGGCGGTGGCGGGATGTTGGTGCTGGAGTCACTCTCACACGCTCAGGCCCGAGGCGCCACCGTGCTCGCCGAATTGGTGGGCTATGGGGCCACCTCCGACGGGTATGACATGGTCGCACCCTCAGGTGAAGGCGCAGTGCGTTGCATGCAACAAGCCATGTCCGGGCTCGACGGAAACATCGACTACATCAATGCCCATGGCACCAGCACACCGGCGGGCGATATTCAGGAGCTCAACGCGCTGAAAACCGTATTTGGCGACAGCGCACCGGTCATTGGATCCACCAAATCGCTGTCTGGGCACTCTCTGGGTGCTGCAGGCGTGCAAGAGGCGATCTACTCACTCTTGATGATGGCCTCAGACTTTATTGCCGCCTCGGCCAACATCGAAACGCTTGATGCGGGTGCAGAGGGTATGCCGATTGCGCGACAGCGGATCGATAATGCAGGACTGGAGCAGGTAATGTCGAACAGCTTTGGCTTCGGCGGCACGAATGCCACGCTGATATTTCGCCGGTTCAGCGGCTAGTGTGCCTGCCCGAAGGCGGGCGATAGCAGCGCCCAGAGCGGTATCACCTCAACCCAATCACCCTCCTTAACAGTGGTATCTGGGGGGATGACCGCGACGGCGTCGGCCTCGCTCACACTACTCAGCACGCCCGAGCTCTGACTCCCCGTCAGTGAGGCTCGCATCGCGGTGCCCGACCCGGAGAGCCGCACGCGAAGAAACTCCTCACGGCCCCCCGGTCTCGGCATCTGAAAATCGGCCTGCACCGGGAATCGCGGCAATGGCTCGGCGCTACCCCCCTGGCGTCGAATCAACCATGGCTTGGCCACCAATGCGAAGGTGATCCACGCTGAAACCGGGTTGCCGGGTAAACCGAAAATGGGCGTTCCCGCCACATCGCCAAAGGCCAGAGGCTTGCCCGGTTTAATCGCCAGCTTCCAGAGAGACAGTGTGCCCCTGAGCTCGATCTGACCACGGACATGATCTTCTTCACCGACCGACACGCCACCGGCTGTAATCACGCAGTCAGACGTCGCGGCAGCACGCTCAAGCGCCTCGCCGATGAGTTCCGGTTCGTCAGGGTAATTACCCAGATCTGTTACCGACATGCCCAGAGCACGCACTTGTGCCGCCAGGCTGAATCGGTTGCTGTTAAAAATCTCTCCCGGCTCAAGGCCATCGCTCCCCGGCTCACGCAACTCATCGCCCGTGGTCAGCATGGCAACGCGCAGTGGCCGGTACACCTCAATCTCATTGATACCCACTGATGCCAACAAGCCGATGTCCTGGGGCTGCAGGCAACGGCCCGTCGCAATGAGTTGATCGCCAGCCTGAATATCACTGCCGCGGCGACGGATATGCTGACCCTCGCGGGCAGCAGGCAGGCGGACGCTCTCTGACAGCGGTTCAGCATCCTCCTGCAAAATCACGGCGTCTGCACCCGCGGGAATTTCGGCACCGGTAAAGATGCGAGCAGCCGTGCCGGGCGCCAGCGAGACGGGAGCTTGGCCCGCCGGAATCCGCTGCGATACAACAAGGTCGCCGGGTACGTCCTGAGCCCGCACCGCATAACCATCCATCGCGCTGTTATCCGCGGGGGGAACAGCCATGGAGGACCGCACGGCCTCTGCGGCATAGCGGCCTGACGCGTCTGCCAGAGTGACGGTCTCGGTATCGGGCGATGACTGAATTGTCGCGAGGATCTGAGGCAGTGCCTGAGACAACGGTGTTAATGCCATGAGCTAGTGACCTCGCAACACCCCGACGAAGTTGCAGGGTTTGTGCTCACTGTCTAGCTGGTCTCGGATAAGGCCTTCCCAAGCGGTTCGGCAGGCGCCCGTTGACCCGGGCACGCAAAAGATCACGGTGCCATTGGCGAGGCCCGCCAGAGCACGGGATTGGACCGTAGACGAACCAATCTCGGCAAAGCTTAGCGCGCGAAAACTTTCTCCAAAGCCGTCGATCATCTTATCGAAGAGTGGCGCCAATGCCTCAGGCGTTGAGTCACGCCCCGAGAAACCCGTGCCCCCTGTTGTCAAAACCACCTCGACATCAGGGTCGGCAATCCAAGCCGACACCACCGCTCGCAATTGGTAGATATCGTCAATCACTATGCGGCGATCCGTGACCTCATGGCCCGCCGCCAGCAAAGCCTCCTCGAGGAAAGCGCCCGAGGTATCCGTATCGGGTGTTCGGGTGTCACTGACGGTCAATACCGCCGTCTTCAGAGCTACACTCAATTGCAGACCCTCATTGCGCGTCGACGTAGAGATCAATGTAACGACGAACGGCGCGCGGAACAAACTCCCGCCAACTCAGTTGCTGGATACCAAATTGGTGACGGATCTCAGCACAATCAAGGCTCAGGCTCGTCATCGCATCCGTATCGGCGCTCACTAACTCCATCAATTCACGCGCGTCTTTGAATGGCTCGTATTGGGACGCATTTGCCAGCACAGTCTCCATAAAGGAGTAGGCGGTGACCTCACCGATACCGCTGTAATGGTAGACGCCGGAGCGCGGCGCTCCGGCGCCCATCTGATCGCTGATGCCGTGGATGACCCTAGCCACCTCGGCCACGTGAACCGGGCTGCCCCGGACGCGCTCGCTGACCTTGACCCGGTCGTTGCGCGCCAGTGCATCAAGTGCCCGCGCAAGCGGGTTAGGCCGTCGCCCGCCAAACATCAGGCCCAAGCGCAGGATAAACACATCCTCAAGGGTATCTCTGAGCAGCGCTTCGACCTCTATCAGGGTTTTGCCCACGGGGTCGCTGGCATCGGGTTGATCGGTTTCGCGGTAGGGTCGCGTCAAAGCGCCGGAAAACACCCTGGCGCTTGAGAGATACAGGTAGCTGACCTTGTCGCGCGCGGCAAGCTCCGCCAGCCACCGGGTGCGCTCAATGTCCGGCTGCCCCACCGGATCAACCCCGTCAATTTGGGTGACTAATCGCGTGTCGAGAATGAGGTCTATCGGCTGTCGGCGAATCAATTTTTTTACCTGGCGCTCGCGGCGCCAGCGTGTGGCATCCATATCGACACCCACAATCTCATGCCGCATCAGCGGCGCCGCGAAGGAGCGAAGTGAATAGCCCAGCGGCGAGTCGAGACCCAAAACCAGAATGCGCATGGGGACTTAATCCCTCAGGAAGAGTGCCAGCAACGACCTGCCAGGCCCTAGAACGGGATGTCGTCTTCCGGAAAATCAATAGGCGCCGGATCCGCGGCCGCTGGCTGCGGTGCACTGGCTGCCGGTGCGCTCTGGTAGCCACCCCCGTCAGACGCCATATTGCGGCTGTCGAGCATTTGCATTTCCTGGGCGACAATTTCAGTGGTGTACCGATCCTGCCCTGACTGATCCTGCCATTTACGGGTCCGCAATGAACCCTCAACGTAGACTTTGGAGCCTTTGCGCAGGTACTCAGCCGCGATTTCCGACAGGCGGTTAAAAAACACGACGCGATGCCACTCGGTACGCTCCTGCTGGTCACCGGTATTTTTGTCCCGCCAGCTCTCGGAGGTCGCGAGGCTAATGTTGGTGACGCCGCCTCCAGAGGGCAGCACCCGATGCTCGGGGTCGTTGCCGAGATTGCCGACCAAAATGACTTTGTTGATGCCGCGCGAGGCCATATCTTTCTCCGTTTGTGCCAGTATCCGCCGCCTGCTCCCACTGTCTTCGGACCGAGTGACACAAGCTTTCCTACCCCGTGACTATAGCAACGCCGTGGGATGGGGGGTACATCATTATCCGATAATTGGCACCTCAGGCGGCCATCGGCGCTCTTCCGTAGCGCCACAATCCCGCGAGCCAAATCCCGGTCAGCATCGAGAGGACGGCAACGAGACCCACGGCACCCCCGACATGCAGCGCGTTGCCACCCAAGGCACCGCCCGTAAAGACGCCTAAAAACTGGGCGCTGGAGAAGATACCCATCGCAGTGCCTCGCAGGGAGGTCGGGGCAACAATCGAAACCAGGGCGGGCAGGATGGTCTCAAGCGCTGTAAAACCCACGAAAAACAGCATCAAGCCCACACCGAGCACCAGGAGCGATGAGGCCCAGAGCGCCGTCACCAGCCCGAGCACCGTCAGCAGCACGCTCAGCGCCAAGAGCGGCCGCGAGTCATCTAACGCCTGGCGCCGCCGAACCAACATCGCCACACCCGGCAAGGCGCCGCACAGGGTGGCGAGATAGAGCCAAGCGTGCTGCTCAGGCGGCAGCCCGACTTGCTCGGTCATCACGGCAGGGATCGCCGTGAAGGCGGCCATCAAGAGTAGGTGGAGACAAAAGATACTGGCATAGAGAATGCCCAGCCCCTGACCCCACAGAGCCTCCCCTAACCTCTTACGATCTGCGATATGGGCACGCCCACCATCAGTGAGTTGCGGCGTGGCGGGCAATCCGACGAGCACCACCATGAGCCCTAATCCGCCCATCACTGCTGTGGCCTCAAAAACACGGGGCAAGCCACCCCAGGCGGCAAGAACAGGCCCCAGCACTAGCGCCAGTGCGAATGAGACGCCAATGCTGGCTCCGATGATGGCTGAGGCCTTGGTGCGCTGCTCTACGCGGGTGTAGTCGGCGGCCAGGGCCATCGTCGCCGAGGCAATGGCCCCCGAACCCTGCAGCAACCGACCGATCGCGAGGCCCGTCAGCGTGTCGGCCAGCGCCGCCAGCACGCTACCCAACACCAGCAAACAGAGCCCGCCGACGATCACCGGCTTGCGCCCGATCTGGTCCGACAGCCACCCCAGAGGCACCTGAAACGCCGCCTGAGTCAGCCCGTAAGCACCCAGAGCGAGACCGATGCTCGCCGCATTCGCACCAGCGAGTTCCTGAGCGTACACAGCGAACAGGGGCAACACCATGAACAAGCCCAGCATGCGCAGGCAGTAGAGGCTGGCGAGACCCAGCACCGCACGGCGCTCCAGAGCAGTAAAGGGTTCTTTCGCTAACACGAAGTCTGTCACCTTGAGAAGGTTCGAGTGTAGCACGCGGTCAAAAAGCGGACGGAGTGGGTCCGCGGCGGCTGGAAGCTCGTATACTGTCCGATTGGCAACGTTTGAGCGAGTCAGACGAATGGATACCATCGAGGTGCGCGGTGCGCGCACCCACAACCTCAAGAACATTGACCTGGATATTCCCAGAGACAAGCTGGTTGTCATCACTGGCCTTTCGGGGTCAGGCAAATCATCTTTGGCCTTTGACACACTCTACGCCGAAGGGCAAAGGCGCTACGTCGAATCGCTCTCCACCTATGCGCGCCAGTTTCTGTCGATGATGGAAAAGCCCGACATCGATCATATTGAAGGTCTCTCGCCTGCGATCTCCATCGAGCAGAAATCCACGTCTCACAACCCGCGCTCCACCGTTGGCACCATCACCGAGATATACGACTACCTGCGTCTGTTGTTTGCGCGGGTCGGCGATCCGCGATGCCCCACCCACGGCGTCACCCTCAAGGCCCAAACCGTCACCCAAATGGTCGACGCCGTCTTGGCGCTACCGGAAGGCAGCAAACTGATGCTTCTGGCGCCGGTCGTGCGCGACCGAAAAGGGGAGCATCTTCATATTTTTGAACAGATGCGCGCTGCGGGTTTTATTCGTGTCCGCGTCGACGGCATTGTGGTGGACCTTGATGACGTGCCAGCGCTCGATAAAAAACGGAAGCACCGGATCGATGTGGTCGTCGATCGTTTCAAAGTCAGAGAGGACCTGAAACTCCGGCTGGCCGAGTCCTTCGAGACCGCACTAGAGCTCACTGACGGTGTTGCCGCCATTGCGCCGATGGAAGACGAAGGCGAGGAAATACTCTTTTCGGCACGCTACGCCTGCCCGAGTTGCGGCCACTCGATCGACGAATTGGAGCCGCGCCTGTTCTCTTTCAACAATCCTGCCGGCGCCTGTAGCAGTTGCGATGGCCTTGGGGTCACACAGTTTTTTGATGAGAGCCGTGTTGTACTGCACCCAGAATCGAGTCTGGCAGAGGGCGCGATTCGTGGCTGGGACCGCCGCAACGTCT
>WTHO01000106.1:0-3530 GCA_011523115.1 Halieaceae bacterium
CTGACACTGGCCGCTGTGGTGCTGCCCCTGTTCAGTTCCATGCTGTTGTCGGGGATCCTTACACCCACCACGATGTATGGCGCGGTCAACGCCGTGCCCCGCTGGAGCGGCAGCGCGGCGGGGCTCTCAAGCTCGGTAGGGATGACCATGGCGGGATTGTTCTCATGGTTGGGCGCCACACTCTACGAGACCGAGCCCGCGCTGATCATGGTGTGTTTTGGTGGAGCAGGCATCGGTTTTGTGCTCTGCTGGTGGCTGGCACATCGCGAGGGATGACTGCCATCATGCATTCAGCTACGTTGATGCAGCAATGTCGATACCCTGCCAATGAGTTGCCGAACTGGGTGGGTAATACGGAGGAGAAAACCTGATGGCAGAAGGAAAGGTCGCTGTATGCACAGGGTCCGGGCGACCCGGCGGTTTGGGAGAAGCCATTCTCGGCCGTTTGGGTAAAGAAGGTTACCGCCTCGTTGTCACCGATGTGGATGGCTCGGGATCAAGCCACCTCGCCAAACCCGATGAAATGGAAACCGTCGCCGAAAGTTTGCGTTCCCGCAACACCGAGGTCTTAAGCCACGCCTGCGATGTCCGCTCACCCGAGTCGGTTGAACAACTCTTTGATGTGGTGATGGCGCACTACGGCAGGGTGGACGTACTGATCAACAACGCCGGTATCGGCTTTGTGATGAAGGATACGCGGGAAGTCGCGCCGGATGAGTGGAATCTGGTGATTGATGTCACCCTGAGTGGCGTATTCCATTGCACTCAGGTCGCCGCTGCCCACATGGAAGCCGCGGGGCGCGGGGGACGGATCATTAACATTGCCAGCCAGGCCGCGAAGACAGGGTTTCCGCACATGGCACCCTACTGTGCCGCCAAGCACGGTGTGATTGGCCTGACGCGCACAGCTGCTATCGATTACGGCGCCGCAGGCATTACGGTTAATGCGGTCTGCCCTAACCATGTCACAACCGGTCTGGGGAGTGCTCAGAACGCCTATTTCTCCGCCTTTAAAGGCATGACCGAGTCCGCGTATCTCGAGGAGATGGCCGCCCGCATACCGCTACAGCGGATTGGCCAGGCCGCTGATACCGCGGCGATGTGCGCTTTTCTGGCCTCTGATGAGGCGAGCTTCATTACCGGCGAGGCCATCAACGTCAGCGGTGGTGAGGAGATGCACTGACATTTGTTGGACTTAAGCCATCAGATATAACAATATCAATTTCACTGTCCCCTTACTATTAGGAGTCACCAATATGACAACCAATAAAAAGCCACTCGCACAGTCCATCGCCGTGATCGCACTCAGCGCCATGGCGCTTGATACGGCCTACGCCGCGATCGAAGAGGTGACCGTCACCGCGCAGCGTCGCGCGCAAAACATTCAGGATGTGCCGCTGGCCATTACCGCACTCTCCGAAGAGGAACTACAGGAGAGACAGATTGATGAGCCGATCGACCTCATTAACTACGTGCCCAATCTGTTTGGCGGCAACAACACGGGTCTTGGCACCGCCAATGCTTATTACTTACGCGGCTTGGGTAACACTGAATCCATCGCGACGTTCGACCCCCCAGTGGGCACCTACGTCGATAACGTCTACATCGCCCGCCAAAACGGCAATAACGTCAGCTTTTTCGATATCGACAGAATTGAAGTCATGCGAGGGCCGCAGGGCACCCTCTTTGGCCGCAACACCACGGGCGGAGCGGTTTCGATTCATATGAAAAAGCCCGCGGAAGAATTGGGGGGATGGGTCGAGGGCTCAATCGGTGACTTCGATCGCAAAATGATCCGCGGCTCAGTCGACGTGCCGATGTCAGACGGCATGCTGACAAAATTCTCAGGGTTCTGGCTGGACGAGGACGGTTTTGTTCAAAACCGAACGACTGGTGATGAATTGAACGGTGATGAAGCCTGGGGCATCAGAACTGATCTGCGCTTCTTACCAAACGACAGCATCATTTGGGATATTTCTGCCGAAATGGTCGAGAGTAGCTCCCTCAACATCACAAACTCTTTCTCGGATCTGTCGATTTTCGCGCGCCCTTACGACAACGGCATCAGTGACAACTCGGAGGATCGTTATTCTCAAACAGGGATTCGTGCCTCTGACGACTCGGAGGGGTCACTGGAGCAGCTGTCAAACGGGGACGGCTTGGGAAATCGCGTGGACAGCTGGGCTATCTCCTCCAATCTCGCATGGGAAGGCGACTTCGGTACGCTGACTTTCATTACGGGTATCCGCTCACTGGAGCAGAAGTTCATCATCGACTTTTTTGATGGTCCCGGCTTTGCGGGTACCTATACCATTGCTAACTCCGGCGAGCACGACCAGTTCACGCAGGAAATCAAGTACAACAACACTTTTATGAACGACCGAGTCGATTTTGTTGGCGGGGTCTATTATCACTCCGAGGACAACACCACCGACTGGTCTACCCTTTTCGATATTGGCTTGCCACTTCTGCTGGCGGACCGGGAAATGGATAATGACAACACATCGTTCGCCGTCTATGGCCAGGCCGATTTCCAGATCACTGAGGCGGTGACTCTGACCGCGGGCATAAGATGGACGGACGAAGAAAAAGAAGTCGATCTTCAGGATTTCAAGCCCGGTCTGGCCGCCAATAACCCCTATCCCAACATTCTGATCTTTCCTTCGGCACCGGGGTCCGAGCTGACCACTGCCAATCTTGAAGCACAGGGGATTGCAACCAAGCTCGAGGAGAGCGTCGTGACACCCAGATTTGCCGTGCAATGGCAGATCACCGACAACTTGATGGCGTTTGCGTCACACACAGAGGGCTTCAAGTCGGGTGGATGGAATGCGCGAGGCACCTCTGCGCAGGAACTGATCCCCTTTGATATCGAAGAGGTCGAGACGCAGGAACTGGGCTTCCGCAGCGACTGGTTGGACGGCACCCTGCGCCTGAATGCCACGTTCTTCTGGATGGAGGCGACAGACTTTCAGGTGCCCTCAGCTTTTGTCAGGGACAACGGCACGATTGCTTTTATTACTCGAAACTTCGCGGACCTTGAAAACGAAGGTCTGGAGATCGACCTCAGCTGGGCACCCAACGAGATGTTCAACATGTATGCCACCGCGGGTTTCCAGGATGCCGAACAAATTCCCGGCGAAGCGATTCTCCAACAACAGGCTAACTGCCGCGCGGGGCTTGGCGGGGGCGGGCAAGGCATCGTGACGCCTTCTTGTGATATTGCTGACCCCACGCGAAGTCCTGACTCCACCTACACTATCGGTGCCAACCTCACTGCCCAGCTACCGAGCTTCAACGGCTACCTTGCGGGCAATATCAACGTCCGGCGTACAGATGACGTGAACGTGGGCACTTCAGGATTGCCCAACGGGCTTGTCGACGCGACCACCGAAATGAATGCCGGCATCACGCTGGGGGTGGGAGAACATCTGCGTTTCGCGCTTGAATGCCAGAACTGCACCAATGAACTGGTGCAACATTCTGTGCTGGCGGGCACGTTTTACTTTAACGAGCCGCGGCGGGTGACA
>WTHO01000106.1:3630-5654 GCA_011523115.1 Halieaceae bacterium
GGTTCACCAGTTTCTCAAGGACCGCGGACTCTTCAAGTGGTACTCCAGTCTGCGCTGTGCTACGCAAGAGCTTGTGTGGCAGTCTGTTCTGAGAGCCGTTGAATCCGATCCCGTCTCGGTCGCGCAAATCGGCGAACCTGAGGCGCCCCGCCAAGGCGGCTCACTGACGCTTGATAATGCCATCTCCCTGCCCGATTACGTCGACACGATGGATGTGCATCTGATGCCGGGTAATTATCAGGGAGGCCACAGTGACGGCGCTGAAGCAGGCGTCATTTATGACAATGGTCTTGATGTCTTCTCTTTTGGGATGATGGGGGAGAACCTCGACGATATTGGTCACTCCATGGCCAATTTCACACGGCTGAAATGGCCCGATCTCGACCCAAGCCTCATCGTAGATGTGGGCTGCACCATCGGACACAACACCTTGCCTTGGAAGCAAGCGTTTCCGGATGCGGAAGTACATGGTCTCGATGCGGCGGCACCCTGCCTGCAATACGGACACGCGCGGGCAGAAGCACTCGGCGTGGAGATCCACTTTCGTCAGGCACTGTGTGACGCCCTTCCCTACGAGGACAACAGCGTCGATGTGGTGTTCTCCTCAATGTTCCTGCATGAGCTCCCCACCGCGCTGATTACGGCTTTTTTTGCTGAAGCCTATCGTGTGCTCAAGCCGGGGGGCGTTCTCATCAATATGGAATTGCCCCCTAATGACGCGCTTGACCCCTATGATGCGTTCTATCTCGACTGGGATTGTTTTTATAACAACGAACCGTTTTATAAAGACTTTCGGGATTTGAGCTATCAAGGGCTTTGTACGGACGCCGGTTTCACTGATGCCGACTTTTTTCAGGCCACCATGCCTCGCTATACCTATGTCAGCGAAGCGGAGTTTAGCCAGGCGTCTATCGCTGAAGCATCCTTTGATGAGGATACGGGTCGACTCTCCGACACCATTACCTGGTACGCCTTTGGCGCGAGCAAAAGGCCCTCCTTGCCGTGAGTAGTAAAAAGACCGTCAAGGCCGGCCGGCCGGCGTTCTTCTCTGATCCCGATATCGACCGGCTACTGGCCGTCACTGTGCGGCTGATGACCGAGCACTCCGTTCTGACCGAGCGCGTGAAAACATTGGAATCACTGCTGATTGAGTCTGGCGTTATAAACCAAGAAGCACTCGACGCGTTTGAGCCCTCGGAAGCGCAGGAAGCCGAGTGGGGCCAAGACAGATTTCAGCTCATTAAGGATGTGCTGGAGTCGGGGGCAAACATCACAAAACAATAACGGGGAGATCTGCCATGGAGGCTTTCTGGCTTTACCTGCACATTCTGTTGCTGGTGTTTTGGGTGGGCACTGACGTCGGCGTATTCATCGCTGCCAAGTGGTCAGAAAAAACAACACTCAGCATGGAGACCCGACAGACCGTGCTGCAGCTCGGCATGGTGCTCGACCGATTACCCCGCTCAGCCCTGACGCTGATCATACCCTCGGGCTGTCAATTGGCCGCGACAAGCGGTTGGCTGGACCTCTCGGGCACGGTGCTGGGTGTTTTGTGGTTATCGGCCGGTATCTGGCTGGCAATTCTGTGGCGAGGGTTTTTATCGGCTGACCCCACGGTGCAGGAGAGCTCCGCCAAGATCAATTGGGCACTGAACCTGGTGATGGCCCTGGTCGTCAGTGGCGGCGGGATCTATCTATTTACCCAAGGTCAGACGCCAGATTGGTTGGCACTCAAAATTCTCGCCGTCGGTGCCATTTTTTGTGCCGGCGTATTACTGGACCTGCTCTTCAAGCCAGCGGTCGACTTATTCTTGGCATTGGCCGAAACCCCGGATGATGCGGCACTCAATGCGGCGTACTCGCGGGCACTCTCTCCGGTCTACATCGCGGTGCTGGCCATCTATGCGTTCGCTCTCATCGCCGCCGGGTTGGGGGTAGTCAAATAATGGCCCCTCGACTCACTCGCTTCAGAGCGCTTGGTGCGTTCTGTGCCGCCCTGATGGCGCTGTCGATGTTGTCAGTCC
>WTHO01000120.1 GCA_011523115.1 Halieaceae bacterium
CTCGAAATCGTGAAAATTTTGGGCTGTTCATGGCCGGGAAAGCGCGTACAGTAGCGAATATGTCGCAAAATGCAATGAATAATGCATATTGCATTAATTGGAGCGGCATTTTTTGTTTGCTCGAGGTTAGGCCAGTCATATGAGATCGCTGTTAAGCCCACAGACCAAGATCCCATCACCAGCGATGACGCGGTGCCACGCTGAGCCAAAGGTTAAAAAACCTGGCGGCTTCACGCTGATTGAGTTGATGATCGTGGTGGCAATCGTCGCCATATTGACCAGTGTGGCTTACCCCTCGTACTTGGATCACGTCAAGAAGGGAAACCGCGCTCAGGCGCAGGCTCTTCTGCTAGATATTGCGCAACGCCAGCAAAACTACCTGATGATCAATCGTGAGTACGCTCCGGGCTTGTCGGACCTGGGTTTCGCCGATGAGAACGGGCTGGTGTCATTGAGCTCCGATCTCAAGGCGCTGTCGTCCGCCTACGACGTGGCAGGCATAGCGATGGGTACCATATCAGGACCGCCGCCGAGTTTCGATCTGCTGTTGAAGCCCATTGAGGGATCGGTACAGGAGAGCGATGGGGTGCTGTGCCTGGCCAATACCGGCGCTCGCGCTCGGCATTGTGGTTCGTTGAGCGAGGTCCCATGGTAGCGCAACGGATGAAAGGGTTATCGCTGTTTGAATTGCTGGCGACGCTCGCGATTTTAGCGGCGCTTGTGTCCCTCGCTACTCCTTCGTTTTCCCGTATGTTGGCGGAGCAGCGTTTGCGGTATGTCGGTACTGAATTGCGTCTTTCGTTATCGTCGGCTCGCTCCGAGGCTGTGAAACGAAATGAGGGCGTTGCGCTGCTGAGGCGAGAAGCGGAGTGGAGCGGTGGCTGGTGTCTTGAGCCCAGCACCGAGGCGAGCTGCACGGCTCGACCGATTCAACAGTTCAAATTGCCGGCAGAGCGGGTCGTGCTATCGGCCGAGAACATCACCGCTGGAACGGCTGTGCAGTTTAATGCCTGGGGTCGAGTGACTGACTGCCCTAAATTTACGTTGTCCACTACCGCGGCGGGCGCGACTTGTACATTGTGCCTATTGGTGACATCCGACGGGCGAGTGCAAAGCCACACGGGTGACTGCCCCAGTGAGTGTGACACGAGCGGTGAGGCGATGACCTGGTCGGGTGCGTGTTCATGAAGCCCCGTCGTCGACATTCAGGCTTTACGCTTATCGAAGTGCTGGTGACCTTTGTCATCATCGCGATTGGCTTGCTGGGTTTGGGTGCACTGCAGGTCAATACCATGAATAACAGCTTTGATACCCATCAACGGGCTTTGGTTGCCTCGATGGTGGAAGACATGACGGCCCGTATCCGAATGAACGCATCGGCGGCGAGGGCGGGCGACTACTTCACGGGCAGGCCCGACTCAACCGATTGCGCTGAGATGATGGGTGCGCAGCGGGACCTGTGCGAGTGGTATGCCCAAATCGATGGCAGTAGCGCAAGCATGCCGTCAACAGACGTATCGGGTGCTGAGGGCCAACGAAATATTGGTGCGCCATTGGGCGCAAGGGGTTGCATCGTGCCCCTGAGCAGCAGCGGTAGCGGTGAGCTCTGGGTACGCGTGTCTGTTGCATGGGTGGGTATTACCCCGCAGTCTCAGGCCGCGGCCTCCTGCGGCGCAGATGACATGGGAGATGAGGCCTATCGCCGAGTGGTTTTCAGGGACGTAGCCGTGAGGTGAATGATGACTTCCTTGACTGCATCCCGCCTATCCACTGGCCCTCAATCAGGGTTTGGGCTTATCGAATTCATCATCGCACTAGCGTTGGGGACCGTGATTATTCTGGGTGTGACCACGTTATTTGCTGACAGTAGCCGCGCACTCACTGAAATCAATCGCGCCGGCAGACAGATAGAAAATAGTCTGTATGCGATGGATATCCTCGCGAAAGAACTGGAATTAATCGACTACTGGGGAGAGGCGAGCGCTCCGATTGACGCAGACGATCCGGCATACGGAGCCCTGCGCGCCATGGAGATCGGTGCGCTGGAGACGGGGCCGTTTCCCGAGACGCCTCCACTTTGCGTGGGGACCGGCGCGACGGGATTTGATCCCCGCGTCGAGTTGGGTTGGGCGATGGAGTACCCATTGCTTGCAGGGCTGGGCTCAGAAGTGGATGCCGCAGTGGCAAGGGACGACTGCAGGGCAGGCGCGTCGACCTCATCGGCAGCCGCGGCCTATGTCGCGATCCGGCGCGCGAGTACCTGTGCCACCGGAAGCGGCCTGGTAGCAGCGGACAACCGATGCAGAGAGGTCGATGACTTTTTCTATCTGCAAACCAATGGTTGCTACGATGAGAATTCAGGCCTGTCGGGGGGAGAGGTCAAACTGCATCGAGCCGACAGTGCCGACGTTGAGAGCACGCTGAGCTATAGCAGGTATCGCTGCGACCCCAATGAATTAGCGCCGATCTATCGATATGTCTCTCGGATCTACTACGTGAACCAGCGCAACCAACTGGTGCGCCTTTCTCTCAATAAGTTGGAGAGTGGGGGGCACGGATACGTGCCGGAAACCTTGGCGGATGGCATCGAGGATCTGCAGTTTGAATGGTTCATCGACGACAGCGGCGATGGTCAATACGACCGCGTAGCGAACACGCTTTTGTATACCGATGCCGGTAACGTAGTGGGCGCCAAGATCTGGTTAATGGTCCGCGATATTCATCCACGGACTAACTATCAGGACAGCACAACTTACACCTTGGCGGGTAGCGATTGGACCGTCCCCGAGGGGATGGAGTCCTACTCCCGCACCCTCCAGTCGCGAATGGTGATGTTGCCCAACAGAGTCGGGAGAAGACGTTAATGCGCTCTGGCCAAACCGGTGTGGTTTTGGTTGTCGCGCTCATTATGCTGGCGGTAGTGACCTTGATTGGTACGGTCTCCGCCAATGTTGTCATGGGTAATTTGCGGGTTGTTCAGAATATCGAAGCCCGCGCAGCGACGAAAAGTGGCGCGGTGTCGGCGATGCAGGAGGCGATCATGACTGATGGCTTTCTAAAGGGGGAAAAAGCGTTTGTTGTGAGCTGTCAGGGCGACAGTTACACGCGATGCTTTGATATGACGGGTGATCAGGTCACTGATGATATGAGTGTCGCCATGAGCCGACCGCAGTGTATTTCGGCAATCCCGGTCAGAAATGCGACGCTCAAGGTATGGGAAGACCCAGACGACGCGAGCTGTTACCAGCCCGGCGTCTACTCCTTGTGCGCGGACGCACTGTGGGAGGTCACCCTCACAGCGGAGGATCAGGTGACGGGAGCCAAGGTGACTGTCCGTCAGGGCCTGAGTACCCGCACCTCCGTTAATCTCATTGCCGCGGCCTGCGGCTGACGCGGCCAAGATGCTACAAGAATCCAGGGAGGGATTCCATGAATACAGTAAGGCGGTTTGCTCTGTCGGTGTTGATGATGCTCGCCCCCAGTGTGGCGATCTCGGAAGATATTGATCTCTTCGCAAGTGGCTTGGCCAGCGGTGCGGCGGCGGATTCATTACCCAATATTCTGTTCGTGCTCGATAACACCTCGAACTGGTCTCGCCAAAGTCAGAAATGGCCCGACGATACTCAAGGTCAGTCCGAGGTAAGGGCAATTGATGCGACTTTGAAGCGACTGCTCCAGCAGGGCAAGGACGCCAATGTCGGGCTGATCGAATTTACGACTGCGGGTAATGCGAGTCAGGACGGTGGATATGTCCGGTTTGACATGCAGCAATTGGGCGGTGTGGATAGCAGGTTGTTCTCGGTGCTCGAGCAGATTGATCAAGGCATCAATGACCCGGACGAGAAGCGGAACGCCAACTCCTCTTACGGTAGCCTCGCCAGCGATGTTTATGCTTACCTCGCCGGTAGCGCGCAGAGTTTTTTGGGGGAAGGTACGCCTATCGCGCTGGCAGATGCGGCCGGGTACGAAGCGGCTTACAGTATCTTTGATTCGCCACTCACCGAATCAGACATTTGCTCGGATACCTATGTCATTTTTATCAGCAACACGGACAGTAATGGCCCTGAAGTTGACAGCGCCGAGAACTCCGCCCGATTGGCTGGCCTCTATGCCGAGCTGGGGGAGGTGCCGAACAAGGCGTTCGCCAGGGAGGCTGGTGAAGGGATCCTGATGCAGGAGTACGAGCTGGTTCGAAATCAGTCTGAAGCCATTGAACCTATTGGTTACACCCAGATTAGTTACAAGAATGCCAGCCAATGCACCAAGCAAGTCAACGGTAACAGTGACGAGAGTCAGCTGATACAAGACTATTGTCAGGCTGAGGGAGATTGCGCCTGCAGTGATACCGACAGCGATCAGGGACTGTTTGCGGTAACTCCCACATCGGCACTGGATGAGTTCAAGGCAATCCCCAACCAGTTCATTGATGGTGTGGATTTCAATCTCGATGACTGGACAAAATTTCTGCACGAGTTGGGTGTGCCCGTGGTTGTTGAGGGGGCGGGTGGTGCGGCAGATACGACCGTACGAGTGCCTGTGACCACCTACACCGTGGACGTGTACAACGCCCAGCCGAATGCCGAGCACTCGGCGCTGATGCACAGTGCAGCCGAACAGGGAGGTGGATACCGTCAGTCTGCGACCAGTCAGGTTGAACTCGAGCAGGCGCTGAGCCGCATCTTGGGCGACATCATCGACATAAATACATCCTACGCTGCCGTCACGCTGCCATTGAGTGCTACCAATCGTGCCCAGGCCGAAAACAAAGTGTTTGTCGGGATGTTTCGCCCCGCCAGTCAGCGAAAGCCCAGATGGCTCGGCAATCTCAAGCAATATCAACTCGCCAAATTTGACGGGCAGATTGAACTCGCCGATGTGAATTACGACCGGGCAATCAACCCGCAAACGGGTTTCGCACAGTCCTGTGCCACCAGTTTTTGGACCACAGATACCTCCAGAGCAACCAAGGCAGTGGGTGTTTCGGGACCCTATTTCTCAGATTTGGGACTTGAGCCCAGCCCCGTGAGCGAGTGTCTGGAGGAGTTCAGAGGAGAGCGTAGCGTGCTGTCTGACTCTCCGGATGGTCCCTTCGTCGAGAAAGGCGGTGCGGCGCAACAGATCCGCGGGCAGGTATCTGGCACGCGAAAGAGTGCGAGAAAAATCCTGACCCAATCGGGCAGTGGGCTGGTCGCCGCCAGCGGAACTGACTTTTTAGGAAGCGCCGTCGACGCAGCCACCCTCTATGCCTATTTGGTGGGTGAAGAGGCTGGGCTGAAAGGGGGAGATCTCAAGCTACCCGGCATCGAGGTGTCGGGGGAAACCGTTTATGTTGAGAACCCCGCGTTGAGTGTGGAGGAGCGCGAGCCTTTTGAGGGCCTGCGTCCCACGATCCATGGCGATATTGTTCACTCCAGACCGCTCACCATCACCTACGGTCCGATCGACCAGACTGACCTGACCAAAGGTAGTGACTTCCGAATATTCTATGGCGCCAACGATGGCTTATTCCGTGCGCTGGACCCCACCACCGGGCAGGAGGATTGGGCCTTCATCGCCAGAGAGCACCTCGATGGCGTGAGCCGGCTCTACGCCAATACGCCCACCGTCGACTACTTCGGGTTGGACGAATCCTTGTCAACAGAGATTGATG
>WTHO01000290.1 GCA_011523115.1 Halieaceae bacterium
CCCACCAAAATCTATCTTGACGAGTCGGAGATGCCGACGCGTTGGTATAACGTCGTCGCAGATCTGCCGGCGCCGCCACCACCGCCGCTGCATCCGGGCACACACCAGCCGGCGACGGGAGAGGACTTCGCTGCGCTCTTTCCCAAGGCGTTGATCGAGCAGGAAATGTCAGCGGAGCGCTATATCGACATCCCGGGTGAAGTCCTCGATGTTTATCGTCTCTGGCGCCCCAGCCCCCTGTTTCGCGCGCACCGGCTAGAAAAACTGCTCGATACGCCCGCGCGCATTTACTACAAATATGAGGGCGTGAGTCCCGCAGGCTCTCACAAACCCAATACCGCCGTGCCCCAGGTTTGGTACAACGCTCAGGAAGGCATCCGCAAGCTCACCACTGAGACGGGTGCAGGCCAGTGGGGTAGCTCTTTGGCCTTTGCCTGCGCCCAGTTTGGTCTTGAATGCGAAGTCTGGCAGGTCGCTGCCTCTTTCCGCGCCAAACCCTACCGACGCACGATGATGGAAATCTGGGGCGGTGCAGTACACCCCAGCCCCTCTGATCTCACCGAGTTCGGCAAGCAGTTACTCGCGCAGGACCCCGACCACCCGGGCTCACTGGGCATCGCCATCTCAGAGGCTGTCGGTGAGGCGGTAGAAGACCCAACCGTTCGCTACGCGCTGGGGAGCGTGCTGAATCACGTGCTCCTCCACCAGACAATCATCGGTGAGGAAGCGTTACTGCAGTTAGCCAAGGTGGGTGAGACACCAGACGTTCTAGTGGGATGCACCGGCGGCGGCTCCAACTTCGGCGGCCTCGCCTTTCCCTTCCTCCGCGAGAAGCTCGCTGGGAACATGAACCCTACCATCCGCTGTGTTGAACCCGCAGCTTGCCCAACGCTGACCAAAGGTGAGTATCGCTACGATTTTGGCGATACCGCAGGGCTGACGCCGCTGATGAAAATGCACACACTGGGAGCATCTTTTATACCGGAGCCAATCCATGCTGGCGGCCTGCGCTATCACGGCATGGCACCCCTGGTTTCACATATTTACGAGCTGGGGTTAGTCGAGGCGATCTCCATACCGCAGACTGAGTGCTTCGAGGGCGCGCTGGAGTTTGCCCGGACTGAGGGCATTGTTCCTGCGCCTGAGCCCACCCACGCGATTGCCGCAGCCGTGCGAGAGGCCATGGCGTGTAAAGAGTCAGGTGAGGAAAAGGTCATTTTGACGGCACTTTGCGGTCATGGGCATTTGGACCTCGCGGCCTACGAGACATTTCTTTCAGGCCAAATGGTCGACCTGGATTTACCCGACAGCGCTATCCAGGAAGCGATGCAAAATGTGCCACAGATTGAGAGTTGAAGCCCGGCTACGCTGAGGAAGACAACGGCGCCAATGCCGTCACTCACTGTTGCTATTTTTGCAGTTGCCCCTGAAGCGCATGACCGGCGTCGGGCCCCAGAATAGAGTGGCCCCCATCGACTGGGAAATCTGCGCCCGTGACAAAGGATGAGTCAGGAGAAAGGAGAAAGTTAACAACTTCGGCGACCTCCTCGGCGTCTGCAATTCTGCCCAATGGGTGCAGACTCGCCCCCACACTGTCAGCGTGTGACCTGTCTCCCTCGGTGGCCAATTCGATGGGCGTGGACCACGTCCAAGCCGGCGACACGGAATTTACCCTGATGTTGGCTTCAGCCAATTGCACCGCCTGTAAGCGAGTCAAATGAATGATCGCGGCTTTTGCGGTTGGGTAAAGCGCCCGATTTCTTTGTGCAACTTTCGCCGCAATACTTGCCACATTGACGACAGCAGCCGAGGGGCTCTCGGTTAAAAGTGGTAATGCCTCGGCCAGTAATACCGCACCTCCGAACAAAGTGACATCGAAGGCTGCATGCCAATCGGCTCTGGAAGAGGTAATACCATTGTCCAAGTAACTGACCGCGTTATTCACAATCCCATCAAGGCCACCGAATACGTCGCTAGCGCACTGGACCAAACCAGCCAAATCCTCATCTCTGCGCACATCGCATCGACAAAACACTACGGACTCGCCGAACTCACCAGCGAGTTTGGCACCTGCAGACTCATCCAAATCGCCGATAATGACGTTATTGCCCGCCTTTGAAATCCTTCGCACGAAGGCGGCCCCCAGCCGACTGCCTCCCCCACTTACAATGTAGGTTGCAGACCTGTTCTTGGAATCAGGTGCCTGATCAGTCAAAGTTAAGCTCCTCCGAACGCACCAATGTCACCAAGTTTCCAATCGCAGACAGGCTCGCCTCATGCCTCTCCCTTGGAAAAGCACTACAAGCGTCAGTGACAACAGAGACTCTAAGACCAAGATCAACCGCGTGGCGCGCAGTATGTTCGACCACCGAGTGAGTTGCGACACCAAATAGCACCAAGTGCTCACAGCCATAGTCCGACAGCACCTGCTCCAACTGCGTTGCATAAAATGCATTCACGCGGTTGTGAGACACAATGACATCAGAGGGCCTATCGGGCGCCAGAGAATCAACAAACTCCGCGCCCCAGCTCCCGTCACGCATGATCTCGTTATATTTGACGAACCGGTACAACTCGCAGTTATCTGGTAAGTCGGTTCCACCGACTTGAAACGCCATCCGGACAAACACCCTGAGAATGCCCGATGTTGAGGCAGCCTTTAAAGCCATTGACGCGGCATCGAGAAACGCCGCTCTGCCCGTGTGATCATCTCCGAAGCCAGCGCGAATTTGGCCATCCGGGTGGATCACCTCATTCTGCAGATGAAGTGGGAGCATGACGGTGGATCCCCTGAGTGTCATACCTATATGAATACTTCGATGGGTTCAAAAGCCTCCGCCGAGTCGATCAGATCCACGCGTTTTTCGACTATCTGCAACCGGCCATCTGAAATCTGAAGGGTATGCGTGTAGAGACCGGAAAATGTTCGATGTCCAAAACTTCTCCACTCGGCCACCGTAAAGGCAGAGCCAACGACCAACTGGTTGCTGGCCTCACAGACCGACTCGACCACAATCGCACTCACGGTGTGTGATGTCCGTGACCGAGGCTTCTGTGACCAGGCTCTATCGTGATTCAGGCGATTAATTCTGACTTGTCTCATCATGGAGTCCTCATAAGCGAGGGACAGATGATTAACGGGATCTTCCTGATCCTCCGCAAGCGGTATCCAATACATACCGCCCTCAGCGAACAGGTCATTCCACTCGTCAAATTTTCTCTGATCTAGCAGCCTTGCCTCTTGATACAGAAACTGGCACAGCACCTCATAGGGGACTTCCGAAGCTCGGGTGATCGTAGAGCGCGCTGCTGTCATCACGGATCACTACTCTGTAGCGAAATCGTCTCCGCCGCATCGCCAGTCATGTACTCTCGCCATGCGCGGAATTGGTTGCGTATTGGTAGCTCGCTAGTGCCGACACCAATCTCCCCGCCGTCAGCGCCCGAAAAAGGAAGATCCTGGCCCGCATTGCGATGTTGGCTGACCCAATCCCCTCCTTGAGTAGCCAGCCCCTTCTGACATTCGGCATAAACGTGCACGTCGTCAGTCATGACGATGGATGAGGGTGAATTAACCACATTTGAATAGGTGAAAGTCCGCTGAAGTAGCTCCTCTGGCGCCCCATCAAGCCTGAAAGTAAAAATCTCTACTAGCGTTCTATCAACAGACAAAGGACGAATGACTCTCCATTGCTGGAATGAAGTATGTGGCGAGCACGACGGATAGATGATGGTGTTATGGCGATTCACCCCAAGAATCTCCTTGGCCCGATCCTCACCGACCTTTGCAGCCAGACTCGCAAAGTAGGCCTGCGATAGCGGATCGTCTGGGGCGTTGAAAATCGCCGTCATGTAACTGTGACCAAAGTCAAAAGCATGCAGATCGAGATCCGACCAGAACTTCGGCGGCGCGCCGTTACCGTCAATGATATGCAACTCAAAAGGCAACTCGCCACCCAACTGCTCATCAGCGTATTGCCTAGCCGCGCGGTAAGAGGACTCATGCGTGGCAATGGGGTGACCGGTATCATTTAGATTCTCAAAAAAAATCTTCCAATTGGACCGCTGGACAACACGAAAAACCCCGCCCGCCACTGATACCGTGCCATTCGGCGCACGATCACAAAAGTTATCCAGAGAGCTTTTGATACCGGCAATGAAGGACTCAAAATCGACGGCCCTTTCTGAAAGTGAGGCAAAGACAAACCCGCGATACGAGGCCACTTGAGCGACTTTTCGAAGAGAAAAGCGCGGATCAGCCATATCAAAACGCGTGTTTTCGTAGCCCTCAAGATAGGGCACGCCCCTCAAGGTCCCGTCGAGATTGAAGGTCCACGCATGATACGGACACCTGAAAAGCCCTTTGGTATGCCCGCAACCGTCCCCAGCTATCCTCGCGCCCTTGTGAGGACAGCGGTTATAGAAAACGTTGATTTCGTCTTGCTTCCCTCGAGCCATCACCACCGACTCTAAACCAACACGCGTTGTCCAATAGTCACCGGGCCCGGGAATTTGCGAATCATGCCCGATATAAATCCATGCCGAGCCGAAGACGCGATCCATCTCCAGAGCGAATACCTCCTCGCTCACATAGACGTCGCGGTGAACCTCGTCATCCCGGATTAACTGGTCGATATCCATTGCGCAACCTTTAGGGTCATCTCGATTGCTTCTAGGGAACCTTTAGCCGCGCGCATGCAGCTGAGGGTCACCTATCGCGGAGGAATGTCAGAAGCTATAGCCCAGCATCAAGTAGTACTGCCTACCGCGATCAAATGCTTGAGCCGTGCTACCAAAACTTGATTGGTAATCTCCGAATATACTGAATTCTTCATCACCAACGTTGTCGACACCAGCCGTAACGCTCAAACCGGATGAAGCAGACTGCCACCTGGCACTCATGTTGACCACGGAATAATCAGGTTGAACTAGAGGGTCAGCCCAGGCAGGTGCGAACGGAAGACCGCCCGCATTGTTGTAAAACTTGCTCCGCCATGACCAGTCTAGTCTTGGGGTTATCTCACCGAATTGAGTATCAAAGGTTTTAGTGACCGAAAGATGTGTGTTCCACTCCGATATAAATACTAAAGGATCAGAGACACTCAGCCCGGAAAAAAGATCAGGGTTCAGAGAATCATAGCCAGCATCCGTGTAACCCACCGCCAGATCAATCAGCAAACCATTTTGCGCCAAATAGTTAATCTCAAGCTCAAAGCCTTCAATGGTCGCATCGCCCGCATTGGTGGTGTAAGGACCCACCCTGCTTGGCTCGTTGATGAGGATTTGCAAGTCAGTGTAATCCGCCGAGTAGACCGCAAAATTTGCTCGCAATGAGTTATCAAAGAACTCGGCTTTAACTCCAGCCTCTATGGAATCCACGTATTCAGGACCAAATGCAGGCAGACTTGGCTCAGGAGGGAAAATGCGTTGCGTGAAACCACCAACTTTAAAGCCCTCGCTGTAGGTACCGTAGAGCATCACGTCGCTCGTAAGCGAGTAGCTGATACTCACCATCGGCGTACTTTCCGAGATCGAGTTATTCACGGTCTCGAATGGAACGACGCGATCCCCAAGAGCGCACTCTTTTGTCGAGCCGTCTGAGTTGAAACAGGGGAATGGCAACCCTCCGAGCGGCATTTCCT
>WTHO01000099.1:0-12552 GCA_011523115.1 Halieaceae bacterium
GTGGAACACGCGCACCCACTCGGCCTCGGGTTTGGTCGAGCTCGTTCGATCGAGCGCGGTCTCTGAGCAGATGGCGAGTGACATGACGCTGGACTTCCTGAAGGGATGGGTGCCGGAGGGCACGTCACCAATGTGCGGAAATTCCATCTGTCAGGACAGGCGCTTCATGGCGCGGCACATGCCAGCCCTCGAAAAGTACTTTCATTACCGCAATCTCGACGTGAGCACGCTGAAAATACTGGCGCAGCGCTGGCGGCCGGATCTGCCGGATCTGCCCAAACAAGGTGCGCATCAGGCTCTGGCAGACATCCGGGAGTCGATAGAGGAACTGCGTCATTATCGGACGCATTTTCTGCGGGTGGAGTGAGCGTCTTTCTTAGCGGTGTCGGTTCGGGGGTGATCGCCCAGTGGTCCTGGTTCAGCTGTGTTGGGCCAGCGCCCAGCGCACGTGTTCTCTTACCAGTGAAGAGGGATCATTCAGCGCTGCGGTCAGCGCGGCGCTAATCTCAGGACTCGACGGTGCGTTGCCCAGTGCCACGGCGACGTTTCGGCGCCAGCACTCAAAGCCGATCCGCCTGATCGCTGATCCCTCGGTCTTTGACAAAAACGTCGCCTCGTCCCAGCTAAAGCACTCGAGCAAGCTGACGGCGTCAAGCGCGTGTCGCGGTGAGAAATCGGGCTCCGCGGTCTGCTGCGCAAATTTATTCCACGGGCATGCAATCTGGCAGTCATCGCACCCATAAATGCGATTTCCCATGGGTTTGCGAAGGGGCTCCGGTATGACGCCGTCGTATTCGATAGTGAGATAAGAGATGCATTTGCGGGCATCCAGCACCCATGGGGCGGTGAATGCCTGGGTTGGACAAATATCAAGGCACGCGCGGCACGTACCGCAGTGTTCGGTCCTTTGTGGCGGATCGAGCGGCAGTGGGATGTCGGTATAGATTTCACCGAGAAAGAACCACGAGCCTGCCTTGTCGTTGATCAGCATCGTGTTTTTGCCAATCCAGCCGAGCCCGGCGTTCTCCGCCAGCGCCCGCTCCATGACGGGCGCGCTGTCAACAAATGCTCGGTAGCGTCCTTTGCCCAGCTCGTTGTCTATTCGCTTGGCCAGTTTGGCCAGACGCCCGCGCATCACTTTGTGATAGTCACGGCCCAGGGCATACCGCGAGACATAAGCCTTTTCAGCATCGGCCAGCACCGCTTCCGGAGCCTCACCCGACGGCAGATAATCCATCCGCGCGCTGATCACGGTACAGGTGCCCGGGACCAAAGACTCGGGGCGACTGCGTTTGTCCCCGTGACCGGCCATCCAGGTCATCTCGCCGTGGTAGCCCGCGTCGAGCCACTTGGCGAGATGATCGCGGTGTTGGCCAAGGTCGACCCCGGTGAATCCCAATGCCTGAAAACCAAGCTCAGTGCCCCAATGCCTGATGGTGGCCAAGAGGTCTCCGGTGCCCTCATCGGGCGGGCCGCTGTCATAATTCGAGCGCTCGGTCATAGCCCGATTGTGACAGAAGCGCGCCCTGCCGCGGTACACTCCCGCCATGGCTCCCACATTGACGTATCAACGCGAACTGTCACTCGCTGACGAAGCCGCCACCATGGGGTTGGGTGAGCGGCTTGCCAGGAATCTGGCTGCGCCACAGGTGATCTTTCTGCACGGTGAGTTGGGGGCAGGCAAGACCACATTCAGCCGGGGCTTTTTGCGCGGCCGCGGCCATGCGGGATCGGTGAAGAGCCCGACCTATACCCTGGTGGAGCCCTATGAAGAGACGGCGGGTGGCCCGGTTTATCATCTTGATCTTTACCGGTTGGGTGATGCGCAGGAGCTGGCATTCTTGGGTATGGAGGACTATCTGTCAGCGGGGGGCTATCTCCTGATCGAGTGGCCAGAGCGCGCGCCAAATCAACTGCCTGCACCCACCATCACCCTCTCGCTTAGCGCGTCTGGCACTGGCCGACTCGCTACGGTGTGCGCTGCTGCTGTTGACGTGTTTGACGGTTTGGCGTGCTGAGATGAGGCGTGTTCGTCGCTGGGTACCGATGAACGTGCGATGCCTCAGGGCGCAGATGCTGCCCGTTCGAATTGGCGCCGCCATCGTCGGCGTGCTTGGGAGTCTTTTTCTCCCGCCGCCGGTATTTGCGGCTGATGTCGATGCGGTGAGGTTATGGCGCGCGCCCGATCATACCCGGGTGGTGTTGGACCTCTCTGCTTCTGCGTCCTTTACCTCGTTCACCCTTGAGAACCCTGATCGGTTCGTAGTGGATCTCGCAAAGAGCCAACTGAAAACCCCACTTTCGTCACTGCCGTTAGAGGACACGCCGATCCTTCAGGTGCGCTCTGGCGTGAGGAAGGGCACCGACCTCCGATTGGTTTTCGATCTGGTCGAGAAGGTGCGGACCGCCGTCTTTATCCTGCCTCCCAACGAATCTACGGGGCATCGCATTGTCATTGATCTCTTCGACGACGCAGCGGTGGACGCATCCGAGCCGGTTTTGACTGTGGACTCCTTTGAGGCGCGTCGCGATATCGTTGTTGCCATCGACCCGGGCCATGGTGGGGAAGATCCGGGCGCGTCAGGGCCCGGAGGGCTGCGCGAAAAAACAGTCGTGCTGGACATTGCGCGGCGACTGGAGACACAGCTTGCGGGGATACCCGGGTTTCAGCCGGTGATGACCCGCACAGGTGACTATTATGTGGCGCGCAAAAAACGCCGGGATCAGGCGCGTGCTCTCAAGGCTGACCTCTTTGTCTCGATCCACGCCGATGCGTTTACCAAACCCTCCGCCAACGGTGCTTCGGTTTATGCACTGTCGTTACGAGGCGCGACCTCAGCGACCGCTCAATACCTGGCCGACAGTGAGAATACCTCTGATTTGATCGGAGGCGTGGCGGCGAATGAGAGCGATGCCATGCTCATGGACGTTCTGGCAGACCTGTCCATGACGGCGACTTTGGACACCAGCCTCAAAATAGGCGCCTTGGTGCTCGAACAATTGAGCGGCGTTGCGAGGTTACACAAGCGGCAGGTTGAGCAGGCAGCGTTTACGGTGCTGAAATCCGCTGACGTACCCTCCATCCTTGTCGAGACCGGTTTTATCTCCAATCCGCAGGAGGCAGAGCGACTCGCCACGCCGGCCTACCAGGATAAGTTGGCCCGCGCGATCCGGCGCGGTATTCAAAGTTGGTTCGCCCGGCAACCCCCGCCGGGCACGCTTCTCGCCTGGCAGCGCGAGCAGGGGGGTCGAGAGGTGACCATCGTAGAGGGCGACACGCTCTCCGAGATCGCTGAGCAGTTTGGCGTGTCGGTCGCGTCGATCAAAGAGACCAATGGTCTAAACCGCGACGTGATTTTTGTTGGTCAGACTTTGGTGATTCCGGAGGGGAGACCGTGATCCGCATTCTCGAGCCACGGCTTGCCAACCAGATCGCAGCCGGGGAGGTGGTTGAGAGACCGGCTTCGGTGGTGAAGGAGGCCGTAGAGAATAGTTTGGATGCGGGCGCGAGGCGGATCGATATTGATATTGAGGCCGGCGGCACGCGGCTGATCCGGATTCGGGACGATGGTCGTGGTATTGCAGGACGCGATTTGTTCCTTGCGCTGGCCCGCCATGCCACCAGCAAGATCAGTAGCATTGAAGACCTCGAGGCCGTCGGCTCTCTAGGATTTCGTGGCGAGGCGCTCGCGTCCATTGCGTCGGTGTCGCGCTTAACGTTGACCTCCAACACCGCGGAGGGGTCGGCAGAGGGCCAGCAAGCACAGTGTGATGGCCGCGATATGGCCGTCTCTGTGGCGCCCGCTCCCCACCCCCGGGGTACAACGCTCGAAGTGCGGGACTTGTTCTATAACACGCCAGCGCGTCGCAAGTTTCTGCGGACTGAAAAAACCGAGTTTGGCCATTTGCACGAGGTCATCAAACGTCAGGCATTGTCTCGACCCGACGTCACTTTTACTTTGCGTCATAACGGCAAACAGTCGCTGCAGCTCAATGCTGCGGATTCTGAGTCGGAGCAGAGGCGGCGGGTGGCGAACATTTGCGGCGTCGAATTCAGTGAGCACGCTGTCCCCATTGAGCGGCAGGCAGGTTCTTTTCGCTTGTGGGGTTGGGTCGCCGAGCCGACGTTCTCCAGAAGTCAGGCTGATCTGCAATATTTTTTTGTGAATGGTCGTGTCATCCGGGACAAGCTGGTGACCCATGCTATTCGTCAGGCCTATCGTGACGTGTTGTTCCATGGTCGGCATCCGGCATTTGTCTTGTTCTTTGAACTGGATCCGGCTGGCGTGGATGTCAATGTGCATCCCACCAAGCACGAGGTGCGTTTTCGTGACAGTCGCGGGGTTCATGATTTTCTCTTTGGCACCTTGTCGCGCGCGCTGGCGGATGTTCGCCCGGGGCAACCCGCCGCTTCGGTAGCCGAACCTATTCAGGAGGCCATGCCCGATCAACTGGGTATCGGACTGGCAACCGGTGGTCTGCCGAATCAACCTACGCCGGCTTCCAACCCAGCGGCAGTCTCTATGGGTGCTATTTCAGGCCGCCCATCATCAGCGGTGGCGGCTGCATTCGGTGGCTGGCCGAGGCGGGAAGATACTGCTCTGTCCGAGCCCGGGTCTGGGGATGTCCCGCCGCTGGGTTTCGCAGTGGCTCAGCTGCACGGCGTCTACATTCTCGCGGAGAATCAGCACGGCCTCGTGCTGGTCGATATGCATGCAGCGCACGAGCGCATTACCTACGAGCGTCTGAAACGGGCCCGCGATGGGGGCGGCATCACTCGCCAACCACTTCTGGTTCCCGTCACACTGGCAGTCTCGAGTCGCGAAGCTGCGATTGCCGCTGAGCAAGCTGATGACTTGGCATCTCTGGGGCTCCTGATTGAAGCGGTTGGTGAAGAAGCCGTGGTCTGTCGAGAGCTCCCCGCCGCGCTCAAGGATGCCGACGTTGAAGCACTGGTGAGAGACGTTTTGGGAGATCTTTTGGAATTTGGCACCAGTGATCGCGTTGCCAGTTCACTCGACGAGTTACTGTCGACGCTGGCGTGCCACACCTCGGTTCGCGCCAACAGAAGGTTGACCTTGCCGGAGATGAACGCGCTACTTCGCGACATGGAGGAGACCGAGCGGTCGGGTCAATGTAACCATGGTCGGCCGACATGGACCCAGCTGGATATGACTGACCTGGACAAGCTCTTCTTGCGCGGCCGATAGCCATGTCAGAGCGCATTTTGGCCTTGATGGGCCCGACGGCCTCGGGAAAATCCTCTCTAGCGGAGAGATTGGCCGAGCGCTTTGATGGTGAATTGATCAGTGTCGACTCGGCACTGGTCTATCGTGGTCTGTCCATCGGTGCTGCAAAGCCTGACTATCCGCATCATCTTGTTCATCTGCGCGACCCGGTGGACCCTTACACCGCGGCTGACTTTGCCCGTGATGCGAAGCGCTGTATGGAGGAGATCATCGCGCGGGGGCGACGCCCCATCCTTGTGGGCGGCAGCATGCTGTACTTCAGAGCGCTGATTCATGGCTTGGATGACATACCCGCCATTGACCCGGCCATTCGCACAGCGATTGAAAATGAGGCGCGAGAAGTGGGCTGGCCGGCACAGCATAGGGAGCTCGCACAGGTTGATCCCGCCAGCGCGGCGCAACTTCACCCGAATCACAGTCAGCGTATCTGTAGAGCGCTGGAGGTGTATCGTGGCACCGGTGTACCGCTCAGTGCCTGGCAGCGCGGTGAGGCGATCTCGCAAGCGGATCAATTTGAATGTATCGCGCTGTGCACGGAGCCAAGGGCGGCATTGCACCGCCGAATCGAGCACCGGCTTGATGGCATGTTTGCCGAGGGCCTCATTGATGAAGTGCGGGCGCTGATGGCTCGCGGAGACTGTCACAGCGATCTGCCCGCCATCCGCGCGGTGGGTTACCGCCAGGTTTGGGCTTATCTGCAGGGTGAGTTTGACTTACCCACCTGCAGAGAAAAGGTGCTGGTTGCTACCCGCCAACTCGCGAAGCGGCAGCTGACCTGGCTGCGCAGTTGGCCTGATTTGACTTGGATTATCACGGACGACGCAGGGCGCCTGATCCAAGTAGACAAAACCGCGATAGAACCCTTGAAAACTGACGAAAATAACGAAATCGCAGCGGTCGAGCCTGTCTGGGCTGACCGCATAGAATCGCTTATGCGGAACTTTTAGGTGACGCAACAATCGTAGTAGAATATGGACACTCCACTGCGGTGGAGTTTTTTGTCGCTACTCTATTGGCGACCGTTATGCGCTTCTCGTGAAGAGCGCCAACTTTGACTGAGAAAGGAGTACCCATGTCAAAAGGGCATACCCTACAAGACCCTTACCTCAACGCCCTGCGCAAGGAAAGAGTCCCCGTATCCATCTATTTGGTCAACGGCATCAAGCTTCAGGGTCAGATCGAGTCCTTTGACCAATTTGTCGTATTGCTGAAGAACACGGTCTCGCAGATGGTTTACAAGCATGCCATCTCTACCGTCGTGCCTGCGCGTAATGTGCGGCTTCCGGCCGCAGACGGCGAGGCCTCAGCTGAAGACTGATAACGCTGTGCCGCACTTGGGGCACAACTGATCGATCGTGTTTTTTGAGCGTCACCGCGGCGGTGAGCACGCCGTGCTTGTGCAGTTGCAGTTTGCCGGCGCAGAGCGCGATCTCAGTCTTCTGGAGTTTGAGGAGCTGGTCGCTTCGGCGGGTGGTCATCCCGTGGCGACCATCACCGGGTCGCGGAGCGCACCCCACGCCCGCACCTTCATCGGTGAGGGAAAGCTGGAGGAAATCGCAGCGGCCTGCCGCCAACATGACGCCCAGCTGGTGATCTTCAACCACGCGTTGAGCCCCAGTCAGGAGCGCAATCTGGAAAAGGCACTGTCATGCCGGGTCTTGGCCAGAACGGGTTTGATACTGGATATTTTCGCCCAGCGCGCGCGCACGCACGAAGGCAAATTGCAGGTAGAGCTGGCACAGTTGACTCACATGAGCACTCGGCTTGTGCGAGGCTGGACCCACCTCGAGCGGCAAAAAGGGGGAATTGGTCTGCGCGGGCCCGGTGAGACACAGCTCGAGACAGATCGCCGGTTACTGCGTGTCCGAATCAAATCCATACAGTCGCGTCTGGAGCGGGTGAGAAATCAGCGAGAGCAAAGTCGCCGCGCGAGAAAACGTGCGGAACTCCCTGTGCTGTCCCTCGTCGGTTACACCAATGCAGGTAAATCAACGCTGTTTAATCGCGTGACGCGATCACAGGTTTATGCTGAGGATCAATTGTTCGCCACACTGGATCCGACTCTGGCGCGGGTTGATATCGATCATCTCGGACCCGTGTTGTTTGCCGATACGGTGGGATTTATTTCCGATTTGCCGACCACGCTGGTGGAGGCGTTCAAGGCGACACTCGAGGAAACGGCCAGCGCAAGCCTGCTTTTACACGTGGTGGATATATCGGCGTCGAACCGCGATGAATTGATGGCCGATGTCGAGGCGGTTTTGGGTGAAATCGGTGCCGATAAATTGCCTCAGTTACTGATACTGAACAAGTTGGATCTCATCGATCAGGCCCCACGTATAGTGCGGGATGAATCGGGCAGACCCACTGCCGTTTACCTGTCCGCGGTGAGCGGCGAGGGTGTGGACCTGCTGTTCGAGGCGATCCGTGAGCGCTTGTCGGTGACGTTTTTCGACGAGGAGATCAGGCTGGACCCTGACCGTGCGAAATTGCGTGCCGCCCTGTATGAGATGGGTGCGGTGTGTACCGAGCAGTGGGAGTCGGACGGTAGCAGTCGGCTACACGTGCGTCTGCCACTCACCGACTGGCAAAGGCTGAATCCCCAGCTTGATGAGCAAAGAACGGGCTGAGCTGGAGGCTCGGGCACGCGCTGACTGATGCCCGCGTAAACTGCCGCGCAGGGTGTTGCGGAGTGGGCAGTCAGCGGCATGCATGGGCGTGCTCTGATTTAAATTACGTTGTGGCTCGGGCGATCGTCAGCAAGAGCCTCGAACCTGTCGCCGGGTTTGTTAGACTACCCGGCCTGTCAATGAGGAAGCGACTTATGTCATGGAATGAGCCCGGGGGTGGTAATAAGGGCCCCCGCGATCCCTGGGGCGGAGGCAATCAAGGCCCGCCGGATCTGGATGAAGCTTTTAAAAAGCTCCAGCAACGCCTCGCCGGCATGTTCGGCGGCGGTCGTGGCGGGAGTGGTCCGGCCAAAGGCGGACTCTCCGGTGCGCTGCTGGGCATGGTGTTTGGCGGCGTGGCGCTGGTCTGGGGTCTGATGGGTTTCTATCAGCTCGACGAGCAGGAGCGTGCCGTCGTGCTCAGGTTTGGTGAATACCATGCCACACTCACCCCGGGTCTTCAGTGGAATCCACCGTTGGTCGACGAGGTCATCAAGGTCAACACGACCAAGGTCCGTGCCGCTGGCCTGCGCGAAGTCATGCTGACTCAGGATGAAAATATTGTAGAAGTCAGCATGTCGGTTCAGTACGTCATCGACAATCCAGAGCATTTTGTGTTGCAAGTGCGCGACCCGGAGGTTTCACTTCAACACGCTGCTCAAAGCGCACTGCGTCACGTGGTGGGTGGTACAACAATGGATTTGGCCCTAACAGAGGGGCGCGCCGCAATCGCATTCGATGTTCGAGATCGTTTACAGCAGTACCTCGACGATTACACCACGGGCATCCGAGTTTCCACGATTAATATCGATGAGTCGAAGCCGCCGGCTCAAGTGCAGGGGGCCTTCGACGATGTGATCAAGGCGCGTGAAGACGAGGAGCGTGTCAAGAACGAAGCGCAATCCTACGCCAACGGTATCGTGCCGGAGGCGCGCGGGCGAGCTCAGCGAATGTTGGAAGAATCCAACGCTTATCGTGATCAGGTGATTGCGCGCGCAGATGGCGAAGCCCAGCGCTTCGAGCAGTTGTTGAGTGAGTATCGTAAAGCGCCCGAAGTGACGCGGGAGCGCCTCTACATCGACGCCGTTCAGACCGTGTTTTCGAACACCAACAAGGTCATGGTGGACGTCGATGGCGGTAACAATGTGCTGTATTTGCCGCTCGATAAGATGGTGCCGAACGCTGGTCAGCCGCGAAGTACAGCCGGCAGAGCAGCTGTAAGTGAGCGCGATATGCGAGAGATCGCGGATCAGGTGACGGAGCAATTACGCCGTGATCTGGATGCGGCCGCTGCGAGAAGGGGAGGGCGCTGATCATGACTAAACAATCTTTTGTCGGCGTATTGGTGGCCATCATTGTCGTGGTGCTCTCCAACAGCCTGTATGTGATTCGGGAAACCCAGCGAGGTGTGCTTCTGAAGTTTGGTGAAGTGGTGGACCCGGATTTGAGGCCGGGACTGCACCTGAAGGTGCCCTTCGTAAACAGCGTGCGGAAGTTTGACGGCCGCATTCTGACGGTGGACAGTAGCCCCGAGCGCTTTTTTACCCAAGAGAAGAAAGCACTCATCGTGGACTCCTACGCCAAGTTCCGGGTTACCGATACGGCCAAGTACTACACCGCGACCAATGGTGAGGAGAACCGTGCTGCGGGCTTGCTGTCTCAGCGGATCAACGACGGTCTTCGCAATCAGGTGGCAGTGCGTACGGTCCAGGAGGTCGTCTCGGGGCAGCGGGACGAATTGATGCAGGCTATCACTGCACAGCTGAATGAGTTAGCCAACGAAGAATTGGGTGTGGAAGTGATCGACGTGCGCGTCAAGAAGATTGACCTGCCGCCCGACGTATCAGAATCCGTGTACCGCAGAATGAACGCCGAGCGAGAAAAAGAAGCACGAGAGCTTCGATCTGAAGGTAAGGAATTGGCGGAAGGGATCCGCGCGGCGGCGGATCGTGAAGTGACGGTCATTGAGGCTAACGCGTTCCGCGATGCTGAGATTGTCCGCGGTAATGGTGATGCTGAGGCAACGCGTATTTATGCCGAGGCCTTCAATCAGGACCCCGAGTTTTACTCCTTTGTCAGGAGTTTGCAGGCCTATCGGGAGACGTTTAATGCTGGCAGTGATGTCATGCTGCTGCAGCCCGACAGTCAGTTTTTTCAATACCTGCGGGATCCAAAGTCCAGCGACTGATTGCGTCAATGCCAGGGCGTGAATAGTTGGGCGTGCGGTGCACGCCCAACTCATATCGACCACCCCTATGTTATTCTTCTCGGGAGCGCCTGCGGCAGCACATCCTGACGGATATCACCATGACCACTGAGAATCGCTGGCTTTTGCCAGAGGGCATCGACGAGCTATTGCCCGAGCGCGCCGGCCAGCTCGAAGCGTTGCGACGTCGTTTGTTGGATCAATGCGCCCGATGGGGTTACCGCTACGTCATTCCGCCGCTTGTTGAGTTTACAGACTCGTTGCTGGTGGGCCTGGGTGCAGATCTGGATCTATTGACCTGTAAGTTCACAGACCAAATGAGTGGCCGCATGCTTGGCGTGCGCGCAGATATTACCCCCCAGGCAGCCAGGATGGATGCTCACAGTTTGGCCGAGACTGGCGTCACCCGGCTGTGCTATGCAGGCTCCACTTTGCAGAGTTCGCCCCAATCGGCCATCAGTGGTCGCGCGCCCCTGCAACTCGGTGCAGAACTGTTCGGTAGCGATACCGTCGAGGCGGATGGCGAAATCATTACCCTCATGCTGTCGCTTTTCAAAAGCTGCGAAGTGACGCGTGAGCTCACGTTGGATATTGGCCATATCGGTATCTATGACGCCTTATTTTCGGATGCAGGGCTTGATCCCGACCTGGAGTCTGAAATCTTCGACGCGTTGCAGCGAAAGTCGATGCCCGATATTGATCGACTTGCGGCCTCCCTGCCCCCCGGGGTGGCGACCAAATTGCTCGCCCTTGCTGAATTGCACGGGTCGGTCAGCGTGGTAGCAGAGGCGAAGGGAATCTTTGCCAATGAACCGGTTGTGCTTGAGGCGCTTGGTGAGCTAGAGAGCACACTCGCGCTGGTGGAGAGTGAATTCCCGGATGTTGGCGTCTACGTCGACCTGACCGAGCTCCGTGGTTTTCGCTACCACACCGGTCTGGTATTTGCGGTGTATCTGGAGGGTCGGGGATCCGCCGTGGCGAAGGGCGGTCGTTACGACAACATCGGCGCCGTGTTCGGCCGCGATCGACCCGCCACCGGGTTTGCAATTGATCTCAAGGCGCTGATCGATGATGCCGCCCCGACAGAGCCGGCGCTGCCGCCGGTGATTGCACCGGTCTCCGATGACCCGTCGTTGCGAGGCGCTGTCGCCGCGTTGCGGGCGTCTGGGCGGACCGTGGTTGTCGATCTTGAATCAGGTGCAACAGCGTTGGAGGGGCAGCGATTGGTGCTACAAGACGGTGAGTGGATTATTGAGATGGAGTCGGGTTCATGAGCCGCAACGTGGTGATACTGGGCACCCAGTGGGGTGACGAGGGAAAGGGCAAGATCGTCGACCTGCTCACCGAACAGGCGGATGCCGTGGTGCGTTTTCAGGGCGGCCATAATGCGGGTCACACCCTGGTGATTGGCGGTGAGAAAACGGTTCTGCATTTGATTCCATCGGGCGTGTTGCGTGCCGGTGTGCAATGCCTGATTGGGAATGGCGTGGTGCTCTCACCAGAAGCACTACTGAAAGAGATTGACGCATTGGAAGCCAGCGGTGTTCCGGTGCAGGACCGTCTGAAGATCTCCGCCGCCTGCCCCCTGATTCTGCCTTATCACGTTGCGCTGGATCAGGCCCGAGAGGCCCGCCGCGGCGAGAAGAAAATCGGCACGACCGGTCGTGGCATTGGCCCTTGTTACGAGGACAAAGCGGCGAGGCGCGCGCTGCGTTTGGGCGACCTCCGAGATCCCGCGCGTTTCGCAGAGGCGCTTGAAGAGGTTCTCGACTACCACAACCATGTGCTGGCGCATTACTACGGTGTCGAACAGCTGTCGCTATCGGCGGTGCTGGAGGAGGCTCTGGCGCACGGTGAGCGTCTGCTGCCTATGATGGCGGACGTCACATCCCTACTCCATGAGTATCGCGAGACGCAGGCCAGGCTCCTGTTCGAGGGAGCCCAAGGCTCTTTACTGGATATCGATCACGGCACCTATCCGTTTGTCACCAGTTCAAACACCACGGCGGGTGGCACCGCGACCGGCTCTGGTTTTGGCCCATTGTTCTTGGATTACGTTTTGGGCATCACCAAGGCGTATACCACCCGCGTGGGCTCTGGCCCGTTCCCCACGGAATTGTTCGACGAGACCGGGTTGCGTCTGGCTGAGCGGGGCCACGAGTTTGGTGCCACGACGGGGCGCCCGAGACGATGCGGGTGGTTTGATGCCGTTGCTCTGCGCACGGCGGTCAATATCAATTCGGTGTCAGGTCTGTGCCTGACCAAACTCGACGTCCTAGATGGACTGGACGAGATTTCTATCTGCGTCGGCTATACCAACGATGCGGGCGAGACTGTCTCGAACCCAATCGATGCGGTCGACTACGAGAACCTGCGACCGGTTTACGAGACGCTTCCGGGCTGGCGTGACTCCACGGTAGGTCTCAAG
>WTHO01000099.1:12652-16723 GCA_011523115.1 Halieaceae bacterium
TGCGGCTGACAGGTGCTGGCCGCCTGGCAAATCTGCTCACGGTGCTCGCGACGGTGTGGCTGTATTTTTGCGCGACGGAATTCGGTGCCAGCCAGCTCTTGGCACCGCTGGAGGCCGCGTATCCGGCGTTTGCTGATGAGGAGTTACCCAAGGCCGATGCCATCGTGGTGTTGGGTGGCGGTGTCTCAGGGGAGACCCGATATGGATTGGGCGGCGATCTGAACCAGGCGGCTGACCGTCTTTGGCGCGGTGCAGAGCTGTATCGCGCAGGGAAGGCGCCAGTTATGGTTTTATCCGGCGGCGCAGTTTTAGCGGGTGGTCTGCCCGAGGCGGCGCTGATGGCGCAAAAACTGAGGGGTCTTGGCTTGCCGGATACGGCATGGATCGAGGAGCCCCGGAGCCGCACTACCCGCGAGAACGCCCAGTACAGCAGAGCCTTACTCGCTGATAGAGGCGTGCACCACATTTTATTGGTGACCAGCGCAAGTCACATGCGACGCGCCGCGGCGGTGTTCACTGCTCAGGACTTTGTGGTGACAGCGGTCGCCACAGACCACCAGCAGCCACTGCGGGTGGGCCCGGTGCCGGGCTGGCTGCCGACGCTTGAGCGCTTGGCCCGCTCCACCCGCGCTATTCATGAGTGGGTGGGGTACTGGGTGTATTCCTGGTTGGGCTACTTCACTCCCAGCGTCAACGAGACCGTTGCTTAATTGGTCTGCAGTGCATCCAACGCGCCTGTGTGGGTGCTTGTATGAGCACCTGTGTGAGTCCCGGTGTCGGCCCCAACGCAGTCATCCGCGGTCAGACGTACAGTTGTTTTAAATCGCTGTAGTTGTGACCCGTCCACCGCCGAAAGGCGCGATAAAAGCTGTTGACCTCAGCATATCCCAGCTCCCAGGCAACGCATTTGCCGGGTAGCCAGCGTTTTTCCAGCATTAGCGTACAGCGGTGGCGCCTGACCTGATCGAGAATGCTTTGGTAATGGATACCGTCTGCCCGGAGTCTGCGACGCAGGGTTGTCGGGCTGATGTGCACCGCATCAGCGACTTCTTCTGAGCGCAGTCGTAACAGATCACCGGTAAGCAGTAAGTCGATGACGCTAAGGGAAGTGCGGCTCAGCTCGTGGGGCGCTCTGCCGGTTATCCGCACGCACAAATCCATCGGCACGTCTGGCACGGGTATTTGGGATGCTCGCTGCAATGCGCCCCAAGAGTCACTAGGCGATGCCCTGCGACGCTCTGCAACGCGGTGGACATAAATAGGTAACGCGGTCGTGCTGGCATGGTGTTCGGTAGTCTGTTTCATCGCTACTTCCCTGTATTGGTTGATGGCCCCCAGAGGGTCTTTAAGAGGCAATCCTTCGCCTCGGTCATTCAGGATAGCCTAACTCGCCGCCAGCACCAGTTGACCGACCGAAAAGGATGCCAATCGGTGCGCTGATGACGTGATGGACTGAAAGCCGGGTTGCTGACTGACTGCCGCAGAAGCGACGAATCGCTAACTCAGCGCTCTGTGCCATGCCTTCGGCCTTGCGGTCCGGGCGCAGTAGAGGGGATGCCGGGGCATACCCTGTGCGGTCACGCCCAAACACTGTGAATTGCCAAGCCAGGCCTCGACTGCCCGAGCACGGCCAAGCAAGTGCCCGCCGTTGCCCCAGGCTGCGACGACAAGATCGGCCTCCGCCCGGGCTCGTCGTAGCCACAAATTTGTGCGGGCACCCACCGGGTCAGCTACTCGTTCAAGCTCCTCGGGGTCTGTCGCCCGCCATGAAAAGAGATTTACCATCAGTAGCGAGCCGTAACCCCAGTCTTTGGCAAAGTTAAGGCAACGCCGCAGCGTCGGGTCGTCACTGCGCGCATCGGCGGTCGATGGGTTGAGCCCGATAAACGCACACTGTGGAAGCAGTGGATCCCAGTGTCTCCGGAGCCAGTATCGGTAACGGTGGCAGCGCGAGAACCCGGCTGCTCCCGTGAGAGACTCAGAGTTGTTGGAGTCTTTCTCGCCAGCGCGCATCTGATATCGCCCAAAAGTGATTATTCTCGGACAACGCAGTCCTCAGTCATCAAGCCCTCGTCGGGCGCTGGTTCCTCATAGATATCGACTATCTGGTGCCTTCTGAGGGCTCGCTCGTGGAACGTGCCATCGAGCCGTGCAGCGCAGGTCTTGAAGTGGGGCAGCTGCTTTTCAGGAAACAGTTCGGCCTCCACGGGCTGATTTTGGGTTGTACACGCAGACGTGAGGACTGTCAGAGCCCAGATCAGCCTTTGCGCTGACCTTGCAGGCCTCAAGCAAAGATAAAGGCTGGTGAGCATGCTATCGTCACTCCTTAAGGTGATGGCCTGTCAAGGTGATGGCCCCCGCTATCAAGGCAACGGCCTGTGCGGCGGTGCGGTGCGCCCTGTGTTGAGAGCGGTGCTTCATACTCATGGAGTGTCGATTACCCTTGACCGAATGATCAGCATATCGCGCGAGCCGAGGCGAGTTAAGCCACAGCGAGCCGGGGTCAGCCATAGATAGATTGTGATGGGGGTAGGATGATCCTGCTAACAGGCGCAACCGGCCGTGTCGGCTCTGCGGCGGCAAATACCCTGCTACAGGCAGGCGTGCCCTTTCGTGTGTTGGTGCGTGACCCCGGCAAATTCACCCTTGCGGACAGCAGCATCCAGGTCGTAGCGGGTGATCTGGGTGATGACGTCGCGGTGGCTGACGCGTTAAAAGGCGTTGATCGTGCGCTGATCGTCATGGGTAACCACCCCGATCAGGCAAGGCTCGAGCGGCGCTTCGTAGATCTTGCGGCCCGGGCAGGCGTATCTCACCTCGTCAAAATCTCCTCAATGGAGGCTTCCGCAGAGGCCACGGCGGAGTTACCCAAAAACCATTACGACACCGAACAGCATATTGTGGCGCAGGGCCTGAACTGGACATTTCTGCGCCCCAACTACTACATGCAGAATATGTTGATGTATGCGGCCTCCATCAGCCGCGCCGGGCAGTTCGCGCTGCCGCTCGCGGGTGCAAAAACCGCGATGGTGGATGCCCGCGACGTAGGCGCAGTGTCAGCGGCGGTACTGATGGAGGAGGGTCATGCCGGCCACATCTACCGGCTGACGGGTCCCGAGCTCATCAATTTTCATGAAGTCGCTCAGCGCATGAGTCGTGCACTGGGGTCGACGGTTCATTACGTGGAGCAGTCGCCGGGCGATTTCAGAGAGGTGCTCGGGCAATTTATCCACTCGGCCTGGCAACTGGACGCGGTGTGTGAACTGTTTGCTGAAATTGCCAAGGGGTCTCTTGAGCACCTGACAACCGACGTAGAGTCGCTAATCGGTCGTCCGCCCCTCGATCTGGAGGCGTTTACGCGGGGGTTTTCTTCGGCGTTTGCGCCGCAGTCATAGCGCTGATGAGAATACCGTTGCGCGCAAGACTTGAAACTCCCCAGCGGCCTCACTAGGCTTCGCGCAGCGAGACGCTCTTTGTCGGGGCGAGCTCCCCAAACCTTCAGACAGCCGGGGAAGAAAATATGCCTCCAATGACTTGGCTCGGGTGGTTCCACACCATTATGGGCGCGATTGCCATCCTGACTGCGGCCTATACGCTTTATCAAAACCGGATTATCCGTGCCTCGGATTTGCTCGGCCGGGCATACCTTCTGATTACCTTGTTCGTCGCAGGTTCTGCGCTCGCTATCTATAACCAGGGCGGATTCGGCGTGGGCCACTGGCTGGCCGTATTGACCTTGACCGCCTTGGCAGCGGGTTTTGCTCTGGAGACACTGAAACCTGTGGGCAAGTGGTCGATCTATCTGCAGACCGGGGCCTACTCAGCAACCGTGCTGTTTCACATGATCCCGGCCATCACGGACTTCTTGCGGCGCTTGCCGGTGGGTGACCCCTTCGTGGATTCGCTTGATGCGCCGCTTGTGCGTAGCTTTCATCTTGCGTTTCTCTCTGCTTTTGCGGTGGGCGTCCTGTTGCAGTGGATATGGCTCATGCGTACCCGGGACTAGGTGGCAGGGATGTTATTTATCGCAATTACGCTGGGCTTTGTGGTGGTGGTGACTGGCTGCATGAT
>WTHO01000099.1:16823-20261 GCA_011523115.1 Halieaceae bacterium
CGCGCTGAATTGGAAATGCTGATTCAACAAGCACCGCCGATTCCCAGCCATGCTCTGGCAGCGTTTGCAGCGGTTATCCTCGGCGGCTGGCAATTGGCGACGCCAAAGGGTACTCGCCGCCACCGGGCCCTGGGCTGGATCTGGGTAGCGTTGATGGCCTACGTAGCGAGCTCGTCATTTTTGATCAGCGAGCTCAGGCTGTGGGGGGCGTTCAGCCCGATTCATCTGCTGAGCGTGTGGACCCTGTTCTCTTTGGTGATGGCGGTTCACCATGCACGTCGGGGTAACATCGGCCAGCACAAAATTTGGATGGTGTTGCTCTATGTTTTGGCGCTGTTGGTGACCGGACTATTCACCCTTTGGCCGGGTCGTGTCATGAATCAGGTGCTGCTGGGTGTCTAACACCGCGTCGCTAATCGTTACGCTGGCTGGAAATAAACAGAAGGATTGGGGGAGTTACTGGAAATGATGACCGGAACCTGTTTTTGCAAAGCCGTCCGCTACGAGTTGCTTGCCGAGTCGCAGATGCAGGGCCTGTGTTACTGCACCGATTGTCAGGTACTGGGTGGCAGTTCTCATTGGACGTCCTATGCCATCGCGATACCCGATTTCCGCTTGACCGAAGGAGAGTTAGCCTCCTATACCTACGATCCCGGATCCGGAAGGCAAGTGACCCGTTATTTTTGTGGGGGTTGTGGCACCCAGATCAAGGCGCAGTCTGATGAGTTGGGTGTGGCATCGGTCAATGCCATGACGCTCGATGATCAGGATCAATTTTCACCGCAGATTGTCTATTTTGGCGGCAGTGCGCCGCGCTGGTGCGATGTGGACCCGCGACTGATCCCCTTCGAGGAGCCCTAGCCAGCGTGGCTCGGCGTGCAGGATGAATGACGCTCAATTGAGTTCCCGATGACGCTCTTACTTCTCTATTTGGCGATTGCGATTGGCGTGTCGTTTCTCTGCTCGATCCTGGAGGCGGTGCTCCTGTCGATTACACCGAGCTATCTGGCGCAACTGACTCAGGCGAGACCCAAATCCGGGAGAGCGATTCAGGCTGTTAAGGATCGCCTGGATGAATCACTGTCGAGCATTCTTATTCTCAATACGTTTGCGCACACCATGGGTGCGGCCGGGGTGGGCGCACAGGCCTTGCGGGTTTTTGGTCCCGAGGCAGAGACGCTCATTGCCGTGCTGTTGACGCTGGCCATCCTGTATTTCTCTGAAATTATTCCCAAGACGCTCGGGGCAACCTACTGGCGGCAGCTGGCCGTGCCATCGGCTTTCACGATCACCTGGCTTGTGCGGCTGGTGTACCCTCTGGTTTGGATATCCACCCGCTTGACGCAACTGCTCGGTAAAAGCGACAAGGATGCGATCACCCGCGACGAAATCCTCGCGCTGGCCTCCCTCGGCCGCAGGGATGGCGCGCTGAAAGACCAGGAAAATCAGTATCTGGTGAATTTATTGAATCTGCGGGATACCCAAACAGCCAAGATTCTCACCCCTCGCACGGTGGTGCATATGTTGGACGAGACGGTCACCCTCTCCGACGCGCTCGATCAGGAGCCCACTCGGCAGTTCACGCGCATGCCTGTTTATCGTGACTCGCCGGACAATGTAACCGGCATGGTCATCAGAGCCGATCTGTTTGAGGGTGAACGGGACGGTCGTGGTGAGAGCAGCGTCGCAAGCTGCGTGCATCCGATTATCCGTGTGCCGGAGGAGTTGCCCGTATACCGGTTACTGGATCGCTTCATTCGTGAGCGGGCGCATCTGTTTTTAGTTGAGGATGAGTTCGGTCAAACCGCCGGTATTGTGACCCTCGAGGACGCCGTAGAGACCCTGCTGGGTAGAGAGATTGTGGACGAGAGCGACGCCGTAGCGGATATGCAGGCGCTGGCGCGCGACAAACACCGTAATCGACTCGAGAGTGTCGAACAGCAGCGCGATGAGTGACGGGTGTCAGGTTGGTGCGACATCCACCGGGCCCAATCCCATTAGTCAATGAGGAAGATGTTATGCCTGTTCATGTGACCATTAACGGTGAGCTGACAGACGTCAGTCACATCGACCCCGATACGCCCCTGCTTTGGGCCCTGCGGGATCACCTGGGTTTGGTGGGCACCAAATATGGCTGCGGTATCGCGCAGTGCGGCGCCTGTACGGTGTGGCTGGATGGTGATCCCGTCAGAGCCTGTCAACTGCCGGTAGGGCAACTTGAAGGTCGATCCGTGACGACGGTTGAGGGCCTCGCGGGTGATACGTTGCACCCGGTTCAGCAGGCGTGGGTCGAGCACGACGTGGCCCAATGCGGCTACTGTCAGGCGGGTCAGATTATGTCGGCGGCGGCGTTACTGGCGCGCAACCCAACGCCTTCTGATGCGGAGATTGATGCGGCGATGGCGGGTAACATTTGCCGCTGCGGCACCTATCTGCGCATCAGAAAAGCCATCAAAAGCGCCTCGAGTAGCCTTCAGAGCGGTGTCGCATTTTTTGATCCCGGCGAGGCGACATCGGCAGTCAACTCCATGAATGAAGAGGGGGCGAGATCATGAGCGTCGATCGGTTGAACAGACGTCAGTTCCTGCAGTTCTCCGGACTCGGGCTGGCCCTCACGGCTGGCGGCCGCGTGATGCGGGTGGCGGCGGCAGATCAGTCAGACGCGTCGATGCTGAGTGCCTATATCACCGTGGGGCGCGATGGCGTGATTACCATCGGGGCTCCCAATCCAGAGGTCGGCCAAGGCGTTAACACCTCACTACCCATGATCATTGCCGAAGAGCTGGATGCCAACTGGGATGAGGTCAAAGTGGTGACCACCCCCATTGACGCCGCGCGTTTTGGCGCCCAGTTTGCAGGTGGCTCTCTATCGGTGCCGATGCGGTGGGACGAACTGAGAAAAGTAGGAGCGACGGCCCGGGCCATGTTGCTTCAAGCGGCGTCGGTAGAGCTGGGCGTGCCAACGGCAGCGCTCAGCACGCGGGATTCGACGGTGATTCACGAAGCATCGGGCAGGAGTCTGCCTTACGCCGCGCTGGCCGTGAGCGCGTCAGATTTGCCACTGCCTGAGCCGGAGAGCGTGACGTTCAAAAGCGCTGAGCAGTATCGATTGCTGGGCTCTCGGATCACCAATGCTTCGGCCAGTGACATCGCACAGGGCAGGCCACTTTTTGGTATCGACGTTCAAGTTCCCGATATGGTGTATGCCAGCTACGCGAAGTGCCCCCATATTGGGGGGCGGGTGGCCTCCGCGAACCTTGACGAGGTCAAGGCCCTAGCCGGTGTGATTGATGCTTTCATCATTGAAGGTCAGGCTGGCCCTTACCAATTTGATATCCGTAATTCGACTCAGGTATCACCGGGCGTGGCGATTGTCGCTTGCGATACCTGGGCGGCGATGCGAGCCAGAAAAGCGCTCGAGGTGCAGTGGGATACCCA
>WTHO01000051.1:0-3147 GCA_011523115.1 Halieaceae bacterium
CGGTTTCCCCAATCTATTCTGGGTGAACGGACCGCACAGCCCCTTCTATAACCCGATTCTGTTGGCTGAGTATCAGGGCGACTTTATTTGCAGCTTGTTTTCTCAGGTCCGCGCGCATAACGCGCAGCGCCTTGAGGCGGATGAAGACGCCGAGCGGCAGTACGTTCAGCTGACCAATGACATCGGCAACATGACGCTGTTCCCCAAGTCGGATAACTACTACATGGGTGACAACATCCCGGGGAAACCGAGGAACGTCGTGTTTTTCTTCGGCGGTTTTCCGCTCTATCGAGAGCAGTGCAGTGCAGCGGGTGCTGACCTGAGCGGGTTTTCGATCTCATAAAAAATAATGCATAGCGAGGAGTGATGAGATGTCAGATGGTGGAATTGAAAGCAAATTCTTGATGAGTATTGATATCAGTTTTGAGCCGCCGGTGGTCGCGACCCCGGGGTTAGTGGTGATTAATGTGACGGGCGGCAGTTTTGAAGGCCCGCAACTCAAAGGCGACATGATCGGCCCCGGGGGCGATTGGGCGCGTGTGCAGGATAACGGCAACTGGAAAATCGATGCCCGCCTTGCTATGAGAACCGATGACGGTGAGACGATCTACTGCTATTACGGCGGCGTGGTCAGAATGACAGAGGAGCTGGCTGCGCGCTCTGCGGCGGGGGAGGTGCTCACTGATGCCGATATGTATCTGCGCTCTGCGCCCAATTTCGAAACCAGCTCCGAGAAATATGGCTGGCTTAACGATATTATGGCGGTGGGTAAAATGACGCGCTTTGGCGCGGGCCAGTTGAATTATCAAGTCTACGAAATACTGTGAAATGACCCCGGGGTCACTGTTGAATAGGAAGCGAGCACCATGAAAATCTTGGTTACTGACAGAAAGGGAGAAGAGCATCAGGTGGACGCAACGGCGGGAGAGCCGCTGATGTTTGCACTGCGTGCTCAGGATCTGGTCGATGCAACCTGCAGCGGCTCGTGCTCCTGCGCTACCTGTCACCTTTACATCGACGCAGAGTGGGTGGGTAAGCTCGCGCCCGCCTCCGAGGATGAAGAGGAACTGATCGAGTTCCTGCAGTTTGGCAGCGAGAATAGCCGACTGTCCTGTCAGCTGACTGTCTCGGACGATATGGACGGTATGAAGGTGACAGTGGCCCCGGAAGAGGGTTTCTGAGGGCTGGCTACGCGCGAAAGGGACCCGGGTAAGACTCAAAAATATCATTGGTCCGCGAGAAGATGTGGGCCACCATGGCGATCTCGTCATCACTGAGTTGATCGACCAGGCCCTGTAGATAAGCCACCCCACTGGCGTTCATGCGTTCAATAAACTCACCGCCCTTGGCGGTGAGTTGAACGGTTTTCTCACGACCCGATTCGGGGCTCTCGTTGATGCTCAGCAAACCCATGTCTGACGTTGTGAGCGAGCGAATAGCTTTGGAGACCGAGCTGCTGGTGATCTCGAGCCAGCTCCCGAGAGCGGTCTCGATGCGTTTGCGCGCCATCTTCGAGTGATTCTCTCCCTCACCGAATATCAGCAGCAGAATGATAATTTGCTGTCGACTCAGGCCCGTCGCACTCCGCATCACCTGCTCAAGTTTGTTACCCGCCTTGTAGTGAATCGGGAAGAAAATATTGAGCTGCATGAGCGTGGCGTATTCGCGCGGCACGCTGGGTATCTCGCTCCAGGAAAAGCTGCGCTCCGCCATTTGGTAGGTCAGTGGATGATGTAATACTGACTCCTGAGGCGCTGCCTCGGCAATCGGCTCTCCTGCAGCAAGCCGCTCCTGATCGATCATTTTCCCGAAGATCGTCGTCACCTTGGTGTAGATATAGAGGCACACATTTATCTCGTGTTCCCACAGCGACATGTTCTCCAGGAACCAATCGCACATCGCCGACCCATTCCGCGTCATTTGCTGCACGAAACGCGCCCCGGCGGGCGTCAGTTCAATCAGCTTCTCCCGCCCTGAGCTTGGGTGCTCGGTAATGGTGAGCAAATTAATCTCGGCGGACGCCAGTGCCCGGATCGCTTTCGATATGGCGCTGCTGCTGATGTCATACCAACTGGTGAGCTGTTTTTCGACGTATTTTCGGGGTATGGATCGGCCATCGACACCCTCTGATCGGATAATCCACAAGACCGCGATCTGGTGCCGGTCCAGCGTGTCATCGGTTCGCAGCGTGTCTTGTACCTTCATGCCCACCACGTAGTGAACCCGGTACAGGAGTTCCAGTAGATGCTGTGCCGCGTCTGCGCGATCTATTGCGACCACGCTGGGGTGGCGGTGAGTGGGGACGTTGGGCATGACGCAACCGAGTCAGCGTTAAAGCCCGCTATTGTCTCACGTGGCTATAACAAATTTAATAATTAGAAATATTTCTTTTGTTGATAATATCATTATGACAGTATAGATCGGGTCTGTACAGGCGAAGCCCGGCAGACAGAAGGCGTAGGGGGAAATCATGACCAGTATCGTCATTGTCGGCGCGGGCCAGGCAGGCGGCACGGCGGCACTGCAGTTGCGGGCAGCTGGCTTTGAGGGCGACGTTGCACTGATTGGGGCAGAACCACATCCGCCCTACGAGCGCCCGCCCTTGTCGAAGGCCTACCTCACCGGCGAGCTGACCTACGAAAGCCTGCTGTTGCGTCCAGCCGAGCTCTATGAAGCGCAACGCATTCGGTTACTCACCGATACGTCGATTGCTTCCATTGATCTCGCGCAGCATTCGGTGAGCACATCCGATGCGCGGGTCTTGCCCTTTGACAAATTATTGCTGGCCACCGGTGCGCGGCCCCGGCAACTGCCGGTCTCAGGAGCAGATTTGCCGGGGGTGCATTATCTGAGGACCTTGGCCGATGTTGCCGCGCTCCAGAACACCATGCAACGCGCTCAGCGGGTATGCCTGATTGGTGGTGGCTATGTGGGGCTCGAGTTTGCCTCGGTAGCGCGCAAAGCGGGTCTGCACGTAACGGTGCTCGAGTCTGCAGATCGCCTGTTGCAGCGTGTGACGACGCCTGAGATGAGTCAATACTTTGCAGACCTGCACCGCTCCCACGGTGTAGAAGTTTGCTGCGGTGCGAAAATCCATGAACTTCAGGGCACTGATTGCGTGGAGCGAGTGGTCTGCGAGCACGGCGA
>WTHO01000051.1:3247-5577 GCA_011523115.1 Halieaceae bacterium
TCCATGAACTTCAGGGCACTGATTGCGTGGAGCGAGTGGTCTGCGAGCACGGCGATGTGGAAGCCGATCTGGTACTGATCGGCATTGGTGCCATACCCAACGTTGAGCTGGCCGAGGCCGCCGGCCTAACCTGTGAGAATGGCATCCAAGTCGACGAGCATTGCCGCTCATCCCATCCCGATGTGTTTGCCGCGGGCGATTGCACGAATCACCCCAACACCTTGCTCAATCGGCGATTGCGATTGGAGTCGGCACCGAACGCAACCGATCAGGCGCGCGTGGCGGCGGCCAACATGATGGGTGGTGAGGAGTCTTACTGCACGGTGCCGTGGTTCTGGAGCGATCAGTACGCCTCAAAGCTGCAGGCGGTGGGGTTCTCCTCAGACGGTACCGAAAGCATTTGCCGGGGCGACAAGGCCAGTCACCAGTTCGCGGTTTTTTACCTCAATGAAAATCGGCTGATTGCGGTTGAGGCGGTGAATTCTGCCAAGGCGTTCATGGCCGGAAAACGACTCTATGGACAGGAGCTCAACCCCGAACTGCTGGCAGATCCTAATGTTGATCTCAGGTCCTTGGTGAAATCTGTCGCCTGATGATGCGGCGCTGTGATGACAACGAGCGGCTCTCTCGCGTGACGCCGAGCCGGTAAGACAATGCATATCAAACGCTTCGATCGGGCCTATTCGCGACGCCACTTTCTCTCAGAGCTTGCGCAAGGGGTGCTGCGCACCGGCGTGCTGTTGCCACTATGGCCGACGCTGTCGGCCAAGGGCTCCGCAGAGGGCGTCTATCCCGATGAGTTGCTCTCGCTCACTGCTTACACGCAGGGGGCGATTCAGGAGGGCGATACCATCAATGCGGACAATGTCGAAAGCGTTCGCGAATTGCTGGACCCGATCCAGTATCTGCAGGTATCTGAAATGGGGCGCGAGCTCAATGTGGTGGCGCCCACGCAGGACCTCTATCGGCTGAGCCCCTGGGAGTACATCGAAGCCACGCTGCGGCATCAGGGCAGGGCGCGCTTTGCGGACGACGGTAATGTGGTGACGACTGAGGGCAAGCCATGGATCGGAGGCAATCCCTTCCCCGATCCACGTTCGGCCAGTGAGGTATTCGCCGGGGCTACGCTTAGCTGGGGCCGTCATGACGTGTCGTTTTATGCGGTCAAGGAGTATGACCTCGACCCCGATGGGATCGTGTCTTATGAGTACCAATCCTGCTGGGTGGAGATGAACGCGACCGGAAGGATTGTGATTGAGCCCAAACCCTATATGAAAGGGCACGAGGACACATTGCGCTTCCAATCGGTGTTCTTTTTGACGCCCAGTGACAGCCGTGGCACCTCCTACTTGAATATCTGGCCCTATGATCAGAACCGCTACCCCGAGCTCTATGGGTACTTGCCGGCATTCAAGCGGGTCAGGCGATTTCCCACAAACCAGCGGTTCGAGCCGATGATTCCAGGGTCCACGATTTATTTATCGGACGCCTGGGCGGCGGGGGATCCGTTTCTTACCTGGGGCAATTACCGTTTCGTAAAGCGCGGCCCCATGCTGGCGGCCATCAACAGTGGTTGGCACGCCGAGGATGACAACTGGCAGGGAACCGTACACGGCGGGCAACAGGGCAAGACCTTCTGGGATACCTCGGTCGAGTTGATACCGGAGGTGCTGGTGGTCGAAGCGGAGCCCACCGGCTATCCGAGGGCGCCGGTAGGGAAGAAACGCGTGGCGTTTGATGCGCGCACGCTGTTACCCGTGAGCATGGTGAGCTACGACCGGCAGGGCAAGATTTATCGGTCCTTTGATGGCGCCTTTTCACTGTATGACAACGGTGAGCAGCGCGTGATGGATGGGGCACATCCTTACTGGTCCTGGACGCGTGTTCACGCCCACGATGTGCAAACCAATCGGGTGACGCGTCTCGAGCAGGTGAAGGAAGTGGTCGGGGGTTATCGGTCTGAGGCCAATAACCCCGATGCCTATGACCGGTTTCTGACCAAAGGCGCGCTGCGGCGCATGGGTAACTGATCCCTACCGCCCGAGCGCACGCTCGAGAAACGCAACGACTTCAAGATTATATTTGACCGGCTCTTCTAAGGGCGGCGAGTGGCCGGATAGCGTGAACTCCACTGTGGCTGTGCCCGGATTGAACTGCGCCACACTGCGGCAGATTTCAGGGTCAACCAGCGCATCCTGCACACCGACGCAGCTCAGAATCGGGCAGTCGAGCTGCTCCAGCGCGGCGCGTTGATCAACGTCTCCGAGCTCCGCGAGGAGTGCGCTAGCCGAGGGCGAGGAGTCCATGAACAAACCCCATAGCCACGGTAC
>WTHO01000013.1 GCA_011523115.1 Halieaceae bacterium
ATGATGGACAGCGCCAACATCGGCATCGTCACGGCCTACAACGACATGTTGTCTGCTCATGCCCCCTATGCTGGCTACCCGCAGCAAATTAAAAGCGCCTTGAATGCCATCGGCTGCACTGCGCAGGTAGCCGGGGGTGTACCGGCGATGTGCGACGGGGTTACGCAGGGTCAGCCGGGGATGGAGTTGAGCCTGTTTAGCCGGGACGTGATTGCGCAGGCGACCGCCGTATCGCTCTCGCATCAGATGTTCGATGCGGTTCTGATGCTGGGTATTTGCGACAAGATTGTGCCCGGATTAGTGATGGGCGCGCTCCAGTTTGGCCACTTACCGACGCTGTTTGTACCCGCTGGGCCGATGACCTCAGGGTTGTCTAATAAGGAAAAAGTCCGTGTCCGGCAGCTCTATGCCGAGGGCAAAGTCGATCGAGCGGCACTGTTAGACGCCGAGATGGCCTCCTATCACAGTCAGGGCACCTGCACATTTTACGGGACGGCTAACTCGAATCAGATGGTTCTCGAGGCCATGGGCCTGCAGTTACCCGGCAGTTCTTTTGTGAATCCCGAGACGCCTCTGCGGGAGGCGCTGACAACAGAGGCCGTTGAGCACATCGCCAAGATCGCGCGAACAGGTCGTCAGTCGTTGCCTCTCGCCGAGGTCATCGACGAAAAAAGCTTTGTGAATGGCATCGTTGCGCTGCTCGCATCTGGCGGTTCCACAAACCTGTGCATTCATCTGGTTGCGATGGCGAGAGCGGCGGGATTAGTGATTACGTGGTCAGACTTCGATGAGCTCTCCAAAGTGACGCCGCTACTGGCGAAGATTTACCCCAACGGCAGCGCTGATATCAATCACTTTCAGGCCGCGGGTGGGACAGGGCTTTTGTTTGGGGAGTTGATTAAGGCGGGGTTAATGCATGGCGACGCCAAGGTCTGCTTTGGCGGCACATTAGACGCCGCCTGTATTGAACCATTTCTTGATGAAGGGCATTTGCAGTGGCGTCCCGCCGCCACCGCGAGTCTTGATACAGATGTGATTCGCTCGGCCGATCAGGCCTTTGCACCGGAAGGCGGCATTCGGTTGCTTGAGGGAAACCTTGGCCGGAGTTTGATCAAATCCTCGGCCGTGGCGGCTGATCGTCAGACCGTCACGGCGCCCGCAGTGGTGATCTCCCATCAGAATGAATTAAAGGCGTTATTTGATAGGGGTGAGCTCGACCGGGATTGTGTGGTTGTAGCGCGCTTTCAGGGCCCTGCGGCAAACGGTATGCCTGAGTTACACCAATTGATGCCCATTCTCGGGGTCTTGCAGGATCGCGGTCACGCTGTGGCATTGGTCACTGATGGCCGTTTAAGTGGGGCGTCTGGCAAGGTCCCGGCAGCGATTCATGTCACGCCTGAGGCATCTAAAGGGGGTGTGATCGGCCGCGTTCACGACGGAGACCTTGTCGCGATAAATGTTGCTTCGGGTGAGCTGAGCGTCATGGTGGACGAGGATGTACTGGCGGCGCGTGAGCAAGCAAGAGCGCCCGCATCGCCCTCAACGGTCGGGAGAGCTTTGTTCGCGTTCAACCGAAACGTTGTGAGTGACGCAGAGAGTGGTGGCTGCACCCTGTTTGAAGCCCCGGTACTGGTCGATGAATCGCTTGAGGCGGCAACGCAGGCCGTTGCCTACGGGCACTGTGTCAGCTGACTCGCAGGCGTTTTTGGTGGCGGATATTGGTGGCACCAATGCCCGTTTTGCCTTCGCGTATCGCGACGACCCGGTCCCACAATCTATCGCAAATTATGCGGTGGAGGACTTTCCGTGTTTCGACAGCGTGCTCGATCAGTTGCAGCACGATTGGGGAGTGCTAAAGCAATCGGAGGCGCCTTTCTCGCACGTTTGCCTCGCGGTTGCCGCGATACCTGAACAACCCGAGATCAGCTTTACCAATAATGCTTGGCGTTTCACCGCTGAGAGCGTTGCTACGCGTCTTGGTTGCCCGAACATCAGCATCATCAATGATTTTGCCGCTGTAGCGAGAGCGCTGCCGGCGCTGGCGCCGGAACATGTGGAATCAATCGGTGGCGGACAGGTCCAGCACAGTAAGCCGATGGTGGCGATTGGCCCCGGCACGGGCACAGGTGTGGCCTGCTTGGCCTTTGATTCTCAAGGCGGTCCCATTGTGTTGCCGGGTGAGGGCGGACATGTCGACTTTGCGCCGATCACCGACATCGAGGCCAAGATTCTCAGCCGCTTGCGTGCGCAGTTCGGCAGGGTCTCGATCGAACGCTTGCTGTGTGGCGCGGGCATCATGAATATTTATCGCGCTTTGGCCGATATTCGCGGCGTCCCGAGCGAGCATCTAACGCCTGAAGCCGTAGGGAGTGCTGCTCAACAAGGGGACGACTCTTTATCAGTCGAGACAATGAATACCTTTTTCTCCGTGTTGGGTTCTGCCGCTGGCAATCTCGCGCTCACGCTGGGTGCGCGAGGCGGGGTGTACCTCGCAGGTGGCATCGCGCCCCGCTATATCGATTTACTGAGAAAGAGTGACTTTCGAGCGCGATTTCTCGCGAAAGGGCGCTTTGCTGACTTTAACGGCGAGATTGCGACCCTGGTGGTGATTCATCCAGATCCAGGTCTGTTGGGTGCGGCACTGATGTGCGCCGAGAGCGAATAGCGTGGACGCCAGAGCATTGTTGGAGGCGTTGCCTTGCCCAGTGATTCCGGTCGTGGTGATTGACCGGCTGGCTGACGCTGTGCCGCTGGCTGAGGCGCTGCTTCGCGGGGGGGTCTCCGCACTCGAGATTACACTGCGGACCCCGGAAGGGTTTGCGGCAATCAGTGCCATGAAGAGCGCCTTCCCTGAGGCAGTGATTGGTGCGGGAACGGTTTGTTCGGGCGACGATTACAGGCGCTCAGTTGAAGCCGGCGCTGACTTTATCGTCTCTCCCGGCGCTTCCGAGCAGCTATTCTCGGCAGCTGCTAAACACGATGTTCCATTTGTGCCCGGCGCGGTAACGGGGTCTGAGGTCATCTCTGCGCTGGAGCGCGGCTATGTGACACTCAAATTTTTTCCGGCGGAGACCTCGGGAGGCGCGCCCGCAATTAAGGCCCTGAGTGGCCCCTTTCCACAGCTACGCTTTATGCCGACGGGCGGTATCACCCTTGAAAATATGAGTCGCTATCTTGATCTCGACAGTGTCAGTGCGGTTGGCGGCTCATGGCTGACGCCATCCAACTTAATGGCGGCGCAACGTTGGGATGATGTGTCTCAGCTGGCTAGCACCACCGTTGCGCGCGTGCGTGAGATCAATATGGAGAGCTCGACATGACAGCGGTGGATTTGATTATTTTCGGCGCTACGGGGGATTTGTCTGCAAGAAAATTGTTTCCTGCGCTGTATCAGCTCGACGCCGCGGGGCTGCTTCAGGCGGATTTACGCATTGCAGCCATCGGCCGTCAGCAACAGTCAGTAGAGGATTTCAAAAACGAATTACGTCAAAAAATGGCTGGCTACATGCGCGAGCCAATCGACGAATCCGTATGGCAACGTTTCGTCCCCCGTTTGGATTATCTCGCTTCTGACTTTGCCGAGCCCGATGCGTTTTTGACGCTACGTGATTGGTTGGATGATAGCCGAGTGAGTCTGTTCTACCTCGCCACCCCGCCTTCGTTGTTTTCAACTATCTGTGAGCAGCTACACGGCGACGGATGCTTGTCTGGCCCTTGTCGAATTGTGCTTGAAAAGCCGATCGGAGAGAGCTTGGCGACTTCAAGCGAAGTCAATGAGACCCTGGCGCGCTTCTTCGCCGAGCGAGACATCTACCGCATTGATCATTACCTCGGTAAGGAGACCGTGCAGAACCTGCTGGTGCTTCGGTTTGCCAACCGGTTTATCAATTCGCAGTGGGACCAGAGTTGCATTGATCACGTACAGATTACGGTGGCCGAGCAGGTGGGCATAGAAGGTCGCTGGGCTTACTACGACGGTGTCGGGCAATTGCGCGATATGGTGCAGAACCACTTGATGCAATTGCTGTGTTTGGTGGCGATGGAGCCCCCCAACTCGCTTGAAGCTGAGAGCATCCGCGACGAGAAGGTCAAAATTGTCAAAGCGCTGAGACCAATCGATGCGGCGGCAGTTAAAGAGCATGTTGTGCGCGGGCAATACAGTCAGGGCGTGATCAATTCACAGCCGGTACCCGGCTATCTGGAGGAGGAGGGGTGTGAGCTCAGTAGCAGCGACACCGAGACCTTCATTGCGATCAAAGCCTTTGTCGATAACTGGCGATGGTCCGGCGTGCCGTTCTACTTACGCACAGGCAAGCGGATGCCCGACAAGGTGACGGAGATCATTATTCAATACAAGGCGCTACCTCATCATATCTTTGGTGAGGGGCAATCGGCCGAGCCCAATCGACTCACGATACGTCTGCAGCCCAACGAGGGCATCGAGATGTCGATGGTCTCCAAGCGGCAGAGCCTGAAAGACAAGCTGTCCCTGCAAACGCACACCTTGAATTTTGATTTTCGTGAGGACGGCGACATCGATCGGATTCCTGACGCCTATGAGCGTTTGTTTCTCGATGCGATTAATGGTGACCCCTCTCTTTTCGTCGGTCGTGAGGAAATTGAGGAGAGCTGGCGATGGTGCGATCAAATCATCGCTGCCTGTGAGCAGGCCGGTATGGAGGTCAACACTTATCAGGCAGGCAGTTGGGGGCCCAGTAAGTCAGAGTTGTTGATTGACCGCGACGGACGCAGCTGGAATGTCTGATTGGCATGTCTTTGCGGATCGGGCCGCGCTTGAGGCGGCATTGGCTGCTGAGGTGGCGACGCGTCTCGCACAAGGTATTGCTCAGCGCGGTAAGGCGCACTTGGTGGTATCCGGGGGCAGTACACCATTGCAGCTATTCTCACTGCTGAGCCAAACCGAAATAGACTGGGCAAAGGTTGTCGTATTACTGGCTGATGAGCGCCGGGTCGCTGTAGAGCACCAAGACAGCAACGAGCGCATGGTCCGAAACGTATTGTTGTCGGGTCATGCGGCCGATGCCGAATTTTTTTCTTTGGTTACTGGGCTTGATGCCGCCAGCGTTGACGTGTCATCCGTCTCGCAGGCTCTCCTGAACATGCCCCGTTTTGATGTCGTGATACTCGGGATGGGCGAAGACGCACACACCGCGTCACTGTTTCCCTGCTCTGAGGAAATTGCTGAGGGCCTCAAGACCGATCAGGGCGCCTTGATCACACGACCCACCACGGCGCCTCATCAGAGAATCTCGTTATCGAAGCAGCGTTTACAAAATACTGAGTATGGCGTCGTGCATATAGTGGGCGAGAAGAAGCGCTCGGTGGCAGAGCAGGCGATTCGCTGCAGCGATGAGCTCGCCTACCCTATCTCTGCTTTCATCGGTGACGATGCGGGTGCCACGGGTTTCGACTGTTGGTGGGCTCCCTAGGAGTCATCGCCGATTTCGTCTCGCCTCCCTTAAAAAGTGGCACGCGCGGCAAAAAAAAGGGGGCTCACGCCCCCAAAGTACTCACCGGGATGGCGATGCCTTACGC
>WTHO01000040.1 GCA_011523115.1 Halieaceae bacterium
TAATTCGGACGGGAGTGACGTCAAAAAACGAATTTGATCCGTGGTCGTTTCGAGCTTTTCCGGTGCAAATGCGCGATGAAGGGGTTCGAGTAGCTCCCAGGATTTGAGTAGCGATGCGTCCAGCGCCACCGCGCGCTCTGCTGCCGCGAGCGCCGCCTCGGGTTCATTCAGGCTCAGAGAATTCAGCGCAATTTCCTGATGTGCCCGCGCCATTTCGGGGTAGGCTGCAACCAGACCCTTGAGCACGGCAATGGCGTCAGAGGGGTTGTTCGCCAGCCGGCAGAGCAAAGCCTTCAGGTAGCCCAAATTGGGGTCATCGGAGAACTCTGGCCAGAGCTCATCGATAATGGCACCGGCTTCTGACAAGGCGCCCAGAGCCAATTTTTGCTGAACGCTCTCAAGTGCTTTCGCAGGAGCGGCGTTGCTCATGATGGTATCTCTTCAAAAAAAAGGGCGATCGATTGATCGCCCTTCGTGTGACAAGCCAAGCGTACTCAGAAAGAGTACCCGAATCGCAGACCCATGGTGCGCGGGCGCAACATGCTCGACTCCGGTGTGAACTTACCGGCAGGCTGCACCACATATCCTTCCTCTGAGGAGAGATTGTTGATGAACAGTTCAGCCGTCCAGTTATCGCGACCGTAGCCAATACCCACATTGATCGTGGTAAAGGAATCATTCTGGAAGCGCGAGTTCGAGGGCAGATTCCCATCAGACGTCGGTACAGTGCCAAAGGTGCCGCCTTCGTCCTGAATACCAATACCGGGATCGTTGCCGTAGGCGAGGTTGTGCGTGTCGTTCATGAAGGCGGCGCTACCGGCAATGCCGCTGACGGTTGAGCCACGGTGGACCAACGCGCCGTTGAGCCAGGCGTTGCCGTTCATGAAGTCGAAGTCATAGCGCACCCGAATGTTGCCCGAGAATGATGGCGCCAGGGGCAGATCCGACCCTACCGGCACAGCAACACCCTGCAACTGCTTATTGATTCGCGTGAGTTCGGTATTCATGAAGCTCGCGGCACCCGCAATGGTGAGCCTGCCTGTGGCAGCCCACATGAGGTCGATATCCACACCCCGGGTTTCGGCATCACCCACATTCTCAAGGAAGACCAGGAACGCGACGTTGGAGGGATCAAAACGCGCCACCTGCAAGTCGGTGATTTCAGTTGAATAGAAGCTCGCATTGACACGCAGCGTGTTATCCAGGAGCTCCGCCTTGATGCCCAGCTCCATGTTTTCGAGCTCATCGGTCACAGCCACTGCGGGCACAACATAACCTTCGTAGATGCCCGACTGGTTACTTGCCAGCTGCCCGGCGTTTCGGTTCTGCGCGGCGGGTCGGTAACCCTCCGAGTAAACACCATAAAGCATGATGTCATCGGTAATCCGCCAGTCCAGAGAGAAGCGCACAATGGTGTCATCCTCTTCGGTCACACCGTCGGCGCCAATGGTAGAGATATCCAGCCGGCCATCTTTAATAGCCTGAAGGGTTGCGGCGTTACTACCGCCCCCACGGAACATCTCTTTGGCGCCAGCGCCATAGTCGTTGGCGGCTCCGGGATAGTTGAGGAGGCCAAGGAATTGCTCATCCGTCATGTTACCGGTGTTATAGGCGCCCAGTGCAAGGAAGCGATCAGTCGGACTGTTACTGTAGCGGTGACTGTTGCAGAACCCTTCACCAGCTCCGCCGCCGCCATTACCGCCGTAACGGCAACCGAACGAGAAGTTTGAAGCACCTGTTAACTGGGTCTCGAGATCATACTTTCGAGCGCCGAATGTGGCGGTCAGATTATCGGTAATATCAAAAGCGATCTGGCCAAAGAAGGCGAGTTCTTCCTCGGTTCGGGTGTAGTCGTTGTAGAACGTTGTAAGCGGCCCGGTTGGCCCCACCTGATTTGTGCCGGCTACACCCGGGATGGTGTAGTTAGCCAGTTGATAGGGGGACTGAGCCGAAGCTCCGTAGTACTGCACCTGAAAATCGCTGAACGCGTCTCCGGTCGAGTAATACTGGAACTCACCAAGGGTCGTGGATTCCACATCGCTATAGTAAACGCCCGCCATGATGCGCCAGCGACGATCAGGGTCTGTGCTGATGCGCAGCTCATGGGTGGTACGCTCGTTGGTCGTGGTATCGCTATAAGCCTTGGTGGGGTCAAAACAAGTGTTTTGGTTGGTCGGCCCTGGTGCCGCGTAGATGTTGCCGCTGCACAGGTAATAGGTGATGTACCCGCCGCCATTGTTGTAATGGGTGTAGTCAATCAGCGACTCGATTTCCCGGTCGAGGTAGCCACCCGCATAAACAATATCCAGACCAGCGATGCGGCCCTCTATTGTCAGAGTAGTGAGATCAAACTCGTCGATGTTCTGCTCTGGCTGGAATTTCGCGGAGTTCTCGTCGCCAAGACTTGGGTCCACCAGGAACGAGCCTTCAACGTCAAGCTTCTGCGAGGAGTGTTGAACCAGCGCGCTCCAGTTTTCAGAGATATCCCACTTCAAGCCAACCCGGTAGCCCGTATAGGTTGCCTCATTCCAGTCGTCTTTCACCACTTCTTGGTTGCTTGCCGAATTGACGACCGTATCCGGGAAGTTGCGGAAGTAAGGCCCAAAGCCGATGGAGTTTCGATCAATGACCGGGCCGGATGGTGTAAAGGTCGCGGCAGTATTGTCGATCCAGCCGCCCTGGCGGTTGTTATAGCCGACGGCGCGGATGGCCACGTTCTCGCCAATCGGCACGTTGATCATGCCTTCGATGTTGCTGCTGGTGTCGCCGCCGTGGGTCGATGACATGCCGATATCGACTCGGCCCTGCATCTCACCCAATACCGGCTTGTTGGTGATCATTCGCACGTTGCCCGCCTGAGAGCTTGCGCCAAAGAGCGTGCCCTGGGGGCCTGCCAGCACCTCAATTCGCTCGAGGTCGGCGGCGTAGACGTCAAGGTTACGTCCACCGAAGGAGACCGGGGTCTCATCGAGATACAGTGCCACGCCCGGGGCGGAGCCCTGAGCTGACGATACGGTCACCGAGGCCTGCTCGGTGGCTGATCCACGAATGTAAATCTCCCGCATGCCTGGCGAGTTACCGGCGTCGACCACGTTGGGCAAAAAGTTAACGTACTCGTCAAAGGTCATGATTCCCTGCTCGCGCATGGAATCGCCAGACAGCGCGTTGACGGAGATCGGCACGTCCTGGAGGCTCTCGGCCTGTTTGGTCGCGGTCACCACCACTTCCTCGAGCTGCGCCTGTACAGGGCTTGCAACAAGCGGCAACAGCGCGACGCCAAGGGCGGCGGCTAGTGGTGTGCGTTGAAAACGTTGGGGGTGAGACATACTGGCTCCCTTATTTCTCTCAATGGCTATAGACGTCGTTATTGTTAGATACAACGAGGGCGTACCCTACCTTTTATGGGCTGGGCCTGCAAACCCCTGACTTGTTCGAAACAAGTCGTTATGCGCCCTTCAGGGCCGCCATGAGGTCTTGGCGAGCATCGGTTACACTGCGCGCACAATACCAACGAAAATCTCCCATGACCGACGATTCTGCGGCCGATCAGACCCGGCCTCGTTTTACGATTGATGCCGCGGTGTGCTTTCCCGCGCTGATCCTGTTGTTCGGGGCCATCTTGTTGGTTTTGGCCGTGCCTGAGGAGGGCAGTAACCCCTTTGCCGGCGTGCAGGCAGTGATTGTGGATACCGCAAGCTGGTTTTATGTGCTGATCGTGACGCTAATTGCTGTGATCGTCGTCTTTCTTGCAGTTTCACGCTATGGTGATATCAAGCTGGGACCGGACCACGCGGAACCTGACTACAGCTATGCGTCGTGGTTTGCCATGCTGTTTTCCGCCGGTATCGGCATTGGCATGATGTTTTACGGTATCGCTGAGCCGGTGATGCATTACCTGTCACCTCCCACGGGCCCGGGCGGGACGCCGGAGGCGGCGACAGAGGCGATCCAGATCAGCTACTTTCACTGGGGCTTCAACGCCTGGGCAACCTACGCGGTGGTGGCCATGATCCTCGCTTACTTCGCGTACCGGCATGATTTACCGCTGACACTTCGGTCGGCGTTCTATCCGTTAATCGGAGAGCGTATTCATGGGCCCGCTGGCGCCGCGGTCGATGTTTTCGCCGTGATCTGCACCACCTGCGGGATCTCGGTGAGTTTGGGGCTCGGTGTGTTGCAGATTAATACCGGCTTTAACTACCTCTTTGAACTGCCGATCGACGTCTGGGTTCAGGTGGGTCTGATTTTTGCCACCATGGCCTTGGCGACGGTATCGGTCGTCCTCGGGCTCGATACCGGCATCAAGCGCCTCTCCGAGATCAATATTATTCTTGCGGTGCTGTTACTGCTGCTGATCTTGCTGACGGGTCCTACGGCGCTCCTGTTATCCGGCACGCTGCAGAATTTTGGCGCCTACGTGGCAGGCCTGGTGCCCCGCACCCTCGATATGTATGTCTATGACCAAACCGACTGGTTTGGTGGCTGGACCATCTTCTACTGGGGCTGGTGGATCAGTTGGACCCCCTTCGTCGGCGTCTTTGTTGCCCGCATCTCCCGCGGCCGAACCATCCGCGAATTTTTGGTTGGTGTCACCATCGTGCCCACCTTATTTATTTGTCTGTGGATGGGGGTTTTGGGGGGCAGTGCGTTGGAACTGATTGGCAATCAGGGTGTGTCTGAACTGGGCACCGCGGTGCAGGAAAACCCGGCGGTGGGCTTGTTCCGCTTCATGGAATTTTTACCCGCCACCAAAGCCCTGAGCGTGATTTCGCTCCTGATGATCGTGATTTTCTTTGTCACCTCGGCAGACAGCGGCGCGATGGTGCTCAACATGCTGAGTGCCAAGGGGGTGGACAATACGCCCGCCCTGCAGCGTACGCTGTGGACTCTGGTGATCGCTCTGGCCGCCTCGCTATTACTGCTTGGCGGGGGGTTGCAGGCGCTGCAAACCGCAACGATTGCCAGTGCCTTGCCCTTTGCAATTGCCTTACTTGGGGCCTTCTGGGGTTTTGGCCGGGCGCTACTCGCTGATGGCGCCAAGCGTCAGTCCCACTCAACGCACGTACCACCTGCTACCGCCGCCGAGGGCTGGCGGGACAGGCTTGGAGTGCTATTGGAATATCCGGATGATCAAACCGTACTTCGTTTTCAGCGTGACACGGTAGAGCCCGCGATGCAGGCCTTCGCCGCTGAGCTTGCCGCTCGTGGTGTTGTTGCTCAGGTTGTTGCTGATGAAGCCGCGTTATCGGTTCGACTGGAGGTTGCTCATGGCGGCGAGGATGACTTCTGCTACGAGGTGCGTGCCCGCAATCATCCTTTGCCGGATGCGTCGATTGCAGCGGCCATCGACAAGACCACCGACAAGACCACCGACAAAGGCAGCGCGCCGGAGTTTTTTCGAGCCGAAGTGCATCTCACCGAGGGTGGTCAGGACTATGACGTGATGGGGTGGTCAGAGGAGCAGGTGATCGTCGATATCCTCAACCAATACGAGGATCACCTGCATTTTTTGCACACCGTAAGGTAAGAAGTCGACTCTTA
>WTHO01000226.1:0-2990 GCA_011523115.1 Halieaceae bacterium
TTGCGATGTCTTTTATCTTTGGCCCGTTGCGCGAGGGCACCATGGGTGCGAGGGTTTTTATTGGCGTGATTATTGGCGTGGTCTTTAGAATCAGTCAGGACTTTTTCGGCCCGGCCAGTCTCATTTTCGGCTACGACCCCCTGGTTGCTGCGGTGGTGCCTATCAGCGTATGTTGGATAGGCGGCCTGTGGTTGTTGTGGCGAAGAGCGTAGCGAATGGGAGGTGGCCTGAAGGGGCACCCTAGCCACCTTTTTTGGGTAGGCAAACCAAGCGAGTCCCAGACAGGGAATCGTGCCAATAAAGGCGGTGTGGCCTGACGTATCGCCAGAGGTAACCCGCCGCAAAAGGCGAGGCGGCAATAAATGCGCCGACAACCCGAAGAATGACCGAACGCCAACTCAAGGGCTCGCCAGAATCAGTAATGAGTTTGATACGCCACGCCTGCATGCCTAATGTCTGGCCCGCGCGACGCCAAAACACGCCGAAGAACGCAATGAGTATGACCAGCCAGCTACACCATTGTAGATAGGCCGGTACTGCGGGCTCCGAAATCGACTCGGTGGGCCCTAGCACAGCCACCCAAACGCCTGCTGCTGCCATGAACAGAGGGATCACCAGCAGCGTGTCGTAAAGCATAGCCATGCAGTGACGCCACAGCGGAGGCGGGGGGAGCGTCGAAATATCTTCTGTCGTTTCGTCCATAATGCGATCAGGCCGCGGGAATTGGTGTGCGACCGCCGGAACTTGTTGTCGACTGCGGGAGGATGTCTGATGTGAATCGGCGTAACATAACATGGTTGAACCCAAGAAAACTGACATGACTGTACAAGCTGAAATCACTGACGCGTTGAAGGATGCTTTCGACCCCAGCGCGCTCACGGTAGAGAACGAAAGTCATCGCCACAATGTGCCCCCGAATTCAGAGACGCATTTTAAGGTGACCCTGGTCAGCGAGTTCTTCGAGGGTCAGCGGAGCGTGCGACGTCATCAATCTGTCTACGCGGTTCTCGGCGACTGGTTGGCTGGTCCGGTTCATGCACTTGCACTCCACACGTATACCCCCGAAGAGTGGGATGCAACTGGTGTTTCACCTGCATCGCCTGATTGCCGCGGTGGCACGGGCAAGTAATGAACGATGAGTCGCTTCAGGCTGACCTGGTTGTTGCTGCTTTGTATCAATTCGTCTCGCTGGAAAATTATCAGGATTTGCGAGAGCCGTTGTTATCGATTTGTCACGATGCGCGCATAAAGGGCACCTTGCTTCTGGCCCGAGAAGGCATTAACGGCACGATAGCGGGTCATCGCGAGGGCATCGATCGTGTGCTCTTATGGCTGAGATCAGATCCGAGACTCGAGGGGCTTCAATGGAAGGAGTCTTACCATGTGAGCGCACCGTTTCATCGGATGAAGGTCAAGCTGAAAAAAGAAATCGTGACTATGGGGGTCGATGACATTGATCCCACTCTGTGCGTGGGTCGGTATGCAACGCCAGAGCAGTGGAACGCCCTTATCGACGATCCGGATTGTCTGGTTATTGACACGCGTAATGATTACGAAGTGGCCATCGGCACTTTTGAAGGCTCAGTCAACCCGACTACGAAGAGCTTTCGGGACCTCCCGGGGTGGATTCGGGAAAATCTGGAGCCCGAGCGGCATCGCAAGATAGCGATGTTTTGCACTGGCGGAATACGGTGTGAGAAATCGACGTCCTTTCTTATCTCAGAGGGGTTTGAGGAAGTGTGGCACCTGCAGGGCGGCATTCTGAATTATCTCGAAAGCGTGCCAGTGGAAGAATCTCGTTGGCGGGGAGAATGTTTTGTATTTGACTCCCGCGTTGCGGTGAACCACAGCCTTAGTAAGGGGAGTTACGATCAGTGCTACGCCTGCCGACATCCCATCACTGAGGCTGAAAAGGCATCAAAACACTACCGAAAAGGTGTCTCATGCCCCCGCTGTTACGAGCATCTGTCGCCCGATCAGCAGGCACGCTTCACTGAGCGTCAAAAGCAGGTGGACTTGGCTTCGGCTCGTGGCCAGCAGCACATCGGTGCACCACCACCTGCGCGACAGGCAAGCGCGGGCTCATCGCAAGGTACTGATCCGTTGGAGCAGAAACCAGGTGGGATAAAACAGGCTGATTGAGTGCCCGTCCCCAGCAGATATGATGCCCGCTACCCGAACACCGCCGCTTGCCGTGCGCGACAGGATCGCGCCGCCGGAGGCGCCCTGTCTGGCCACGCAAGTAGAGGTGCCCTGAGTAGAGCTGGCGTCAACGACCCTGCATGACTCGTCAGCCAGCAGTTCGCGGGTTGGGTTGCGGTTCGCTACATTCACTGGATCTGTGAGCACAGGTGCAAAGCCGACCGCGCTGATCTTCGCGCCAGCCTCCAGTGGCTTTTGTGATATGGGAATCCAATACCGGCCGGCGATCGGCTGCATTGCTTTCAGTATGGCCCAGTCCTGCTCCATGGAGCCGCCACTGGCAACCACCTGAACCGCAACAGGGGGGTCACCGGGCAGGGTCAGTCTTATGGGTTCGAGCAGCGATTGGTATCCATCGAGGCAGTGCCAGGCAGTAACGATCAGGGGCGAGGGCCCTGGAGAGACAATGACTGCAGTGCAGTGCTCAGTGAAGTGTCTTCGCCGACCCTGTTCATAGCGTGTAACCGGCACCTCAAGATGTCCGATCGAGTCGAGCCAGTTATGCGTATGAGTTGACAGTTTGACTCGTGGGTCGGGTCCTGTAGCTGCCGGGCTCATCGACGCATGGAGCAGAAAACAGGTCGCGATGATGCCTGGCCTCAGCAGCGAGAGGGCTATCGTTAAACGAGGTAAAGGTCGACGGCACATGGGCCGCAGGGTAACAGGATGCTGTGCTGCTATCTCGACACAGTCAGCCTTGCCTCATGGCGCGGGCATTATGGTTATCATCTCGGGCGGCGGGGCGTGCCGTGCCTGACGGTCGATGTGATGAAGGTGAACTCAATAGG